>DAOWMR010000518.1 GCA_030642995.1 Spirochaetales bacterium | reverse complement strand
CGGTCGGACGCCGCGGTTGTCTTCCGGCGGACGAATCACGACACCGGGGAACACCGCTACATCTACCACGGCAACGACGGGACATCCATGCCGTGGAACGACACCGCCCAGCTTGATTTCCTCAATCCGGAACTCCGTGAAGCGGTAATTCAGACCATTCTCCACGTGGCCCGAAACTTCTCAATCATTCGGTTTGACGCGGCCATGACGCTCGCGAAGAAACATATCCACCGTCTGTGGTATCCCGAACCCGGAGAAGGTGGCGACATCCCGTCGCGGTCGGAGCACGGACTGACGCGAGGGCAGTTTGACGAGGCGATGCCGCAGGAGTTCTGGCGCGAGGTTGTAGATCGTGTGGCGGCCGAAGTGCCCGACACGCTGCTCCTCGCCGAGGCGTTCTGGATGATGGAGGGTTATTTCGTTCGCACCCTCGGGATGCACCGGGTCTATAACTCCGCGTTCATGAACATGCTCAAGAATCAGGACAACGCGAAGTATCGACAGACAATCAAGAACACCATTGAGTTCGACAAGGATATCCTCAAGCGATTCGTCAACTTCATGAACAACCCGGATGAAGACACCGCGGTCGCGCAGTTCGGGATGGGCGACAAGTACTTTGGAGTCTGCACGATCATGCTGACGATGCCAGGTCTGCCGATGATCGGTCACGGGCAGATTGAGGGGTTCAGCGAGAAGTACGGAATGGAATTCCGGCAGGCATACTGGGATGAGCAGCCGGACCAGGAGCTGATGGATCGGCATGAACGCGAGATATTCCCGCTCATGAGACGGCGCTATCTCTTTTCCTCCGTTGAGAACTTCCTCCTCTACGATCTGTATGTCGACGGCGGCTCGGTGAACGAGAACGTGTTTGCCTATTCCAACCAGGTTGGCGGCGCTCGCTCGCTCGTTCTCTACAACAACGCGTACGATCGAGCGTGGGGTTGGATCAAGAGTTCAGCCGGGTACGTCGAGAAAGTGGACGGTAGCAAGGAGCACCGGCGACGCGAGCTTGGTGATGCACTCGGGCTCCACGCGGAGCACGGTTACTACTGCCTCTTTCGGGATGTTCGCACGGGGCTATGGTTCATCCGTCGGAGCATTGAACTGCACGAGCGCGGTCTCTACGTGAATCTGAACGGATACCAATCACAGGTGTTCCTCGAGATCCACGAGGTCCGCGACAACGAATTCGGTCACTATGCCCAGCTCGCGGATGAGCTGGCCGGCAGGGGGGTGAGCAACATTGAAGAGTCTCTCCGGGATGTGGCATTGAAACCACTGCTGGATCTCTTCAGCGTCCTCGCGAACAGCAGAACCTACTCCATGATCTCCCGGGCCCTCAGCGGTGAGCATACGCCGAGCGAGGACTTTCGTTCTCGTCTTTCAGCCGATTACGCGCGATTCCTGCGCCTTGCCGAAGACTTCCGGCCCGCTCGCGGATCCGATACCGGCGCCCCCGCGGCTGCGGTGTCCGATCTTGAGCACATCCTTGGGGCTGCAATCTCTGTTCCGTATCTGGATCTGCGTACGTTCACCGGCAACGTTGCAGCTTACCGCAAGGCGGTGGGCTACTATCAGACGACGTTGCGGGAGCGGTCCGATGTCCGGGATATCCTCACCACGTGGCTGTTTCTCGCGCCCCTCGGCAGAGTGTACCAGTCCGCGGCGGGCATCTGCGACGAATGGGGGCTTGGCAAACGTGCGTCCCGCGGGTTTCAGGCTGAATCGATGGACGATTCGTGGCCGCAGTTGCTGCGACTCCTGCTGTCCAATCGTGGTTGGTGGCGCAAGGGGCTTTCGGCCGGCCATCTCCTTGCCGAACTCAT
>DAOWMR010000417.1 GCA_030642995.1 Spirochaetales bacterium | reverse complement strand
ATTTCCTCGTCGCCGCCATCGTACTCGTCATGACCATCGGTCTCATATTCGCGATGGTGTTGAACCATGATTTCAAGGGCCGCGGTATTCTCCGCGCCGTTGTGATCATTCCATGGGCAATCCCGCCCGTTGTCTCCGGTCACATGTGGAAGTGGATTCTGAACGGGGAGTTTGGGGCGTTGAACGGATTGCTCTTTCAGATGGGCATCATCGAGGAGTATCAATTCTGGCTATCTGAGCCGTTCACCGCGCTGACCGCCGCCGTATTTGTCTTCGTTTGGCGTTTCCTGCCGTTCGTCACGATTCTGTTTCTCGGCGTGCTTCAGACCATACCTAAGGCACTCTACGAGAGTGCCGGCGTCGACGGAGCCAATGTGTTTCGGAAATTCTGGCACATCACCCTCCCGTCGGTTTCAACCATTGGCGCCATTGCCCTCGTGCTGACCGCAATCACCGCCTTCAATGTGTTTGACGAGATCTATGCACTGACCGGAGCCCAGGAAATTACGCGCACTCCCATGATTTACAACTACGAAACCACCTTCATCCAGGGTCGATTCGGGCGAGGCGCGGCAATGGCCTATCTTACGGGGTTGGTGCTATTCCTCTTTTCGATAATCTACATGCGACTCTCCCTTCGCGAGCAGGAGGTCTGACCGCCGTGGCCTACAAGTCTCTCGACAGGAAGATGTCACCGGCTGTGATTGTGCTTGTAGTCATGATCATCATCATGCTCCTGTGGAGCATCGGACCCGTATTGTGGATCTTCATTTCGTCGATAACCGTTCGTGCCGAGCTCTACTCCGTGCCGCCTCACTGGATTCCGGAGAATCCCACGTTGGACGCCTACCGAACGGTGCTGATCAGAGGCGAGGGATTCCGAGGTGGTGAGGGGCAGGCAGCCGCTCGTCTTATTCGTACCGGAATCCTGAACTCGCTGATCATCGCTCTCTCTACAACCGTGCTCGTCATGGGCATTGCCCCGTTGTTGGGATACGTATTCGGCAGGCTGCGGTTCCCCGGGAGGCGGTTGATCTTTTTCTTCGTTCTCGCCCTCATCGCGTTGCCGGGCTGGCCAATCATCATCGGCCTCTTCCCGATGATGTCCAGGCTCCGGCTCCTGGACACCAAGGTCGGGCTCATCCTGCTACTGTTCACCTACCGAATTCCCTTTGAAATGTGGTTCATGACGGGTTACTTCCGCTCCGTTCCCACCGAAATAGAACATGCCGCCCGCGTCGATGGGTGCACTCGACTTCAGGCGCTCTATCGGGTTGTCATTTACATGGTCATGCCCGGAATTATTGCCGTGTCAATCATATCGTTCCTGCATTCCTGGAACTTCTTCCTCATTCCGCTCGTGATGGCCTACACCCTCAGATCAAAGCCGCTGACGGTGACCATTACGGAGTTTATCGGACAGTACTACGTCCACTGGGATCTCATGTCCGCGGCGACTATCCTTGCGATCATTCCACCGCTTATCATCGTCGTCCTCTTCCAGCGGTACATCGTGAAGGGACTGTCGGCCGGGGCGATCAAGTAGGGTTCCCGTTATGCCGCTGAGTGAGTTGTGCCGAGAGATTCTGCCCCCGCCGAAGCAGGTCGGCGACGCGCCGGGTGAGTGGCAAATGGCGGGAGCTTCCGGGCAGGAGTTCGAGAAAGCACTTGCCACGTACCGGTTGGGCCGTGATCTTCCGGTTTCGATTCTTGCCGATCCGGGGGCCGGCGATTCACCCGGTACGACCCGTTCTCCGGACAGTTTCACCTTGTCGATCAAACCGAATCGCATCCTGGTCACGTCGGACTCCGATCTCGGTTTGCTCTACGCAGTGCAGGCACTCAGGCAGATCGTGCATGTAACCGATGTGTCTGCGATCGCCGGCGGACCGTCCCCGCCGGGAACCATCTCCCTGCCGTGCGGCGTGATCGAGGACAGCCCGGATCTCGAGGTCCGGGGCCTGATGATTGACGTCAGTCGGTGTCGTGTGCCCACCCGCGAGACCCTGTCCGGTCTGCTGGACTTCATGCTGCTGTTGCGGATGAACCAGCTTCAACTCTACACCGAGCACACGTTTGCCTACGCAGCCCACCGGGCGATCTGGGAGGGTTCATCACCGATGACGCCTGCGGATATCGAGTGGCTGCACACTGAGGCAACCGGCAGGGGTATCACTCTCGTGCCGAACCAGAATTCGTTCGGCCACATGCACCGCTGGCTCTCCCATCCGGACTACCGGCATCTTGCCGAAGCTCCGGACGGATTCACCGACCCGTGGGGCGCCTTCCGCGACTATCCTTTCTCACTCTCGCCGGCGGTGCCCGAAACGCTTGAGTTCCTGGACGGGCTCTACGATGAACTCCTCCCGCTGTTTGACTCCACCTACTTCAATGCCGGGTGTGATGAAACCTTTGATCTCTGTCAGGGCAAGAGCGCGTCACTCTGCGAGGAGGCCGGCGCCGGACAGGTCTACCTGGACTATCTGCTGAAGATCAACAGCCTGGTCCGGGGTCATGGCAAGCGGATGATGTTCTGGGGCGATGTCGTCCAGAACCACCCCGAGGTGATTGACGAACTTCCGTCCGATGTTCTGGCCATTGAGTGGGGGTACGAGCGCGATCACCCGTTCGGCGAACGGTGCGAGCGGCTTGCGCGGAGCGATGTTGCATTTCTCGCGGCTCCCGGTACATCGAGCTGGAACAGCATCACCGGACGCTTTGACGTTGCGACATCCAATATCACCGCAGCGGTATCCGCCGTCATAAAGCACGGGGGGCAGGGCGTGCTGCTTACCGATTGGGGCGACGGTGGTCATGTCCAGCAATACCCTATCTTCCTCGCACCGATCGCGCTCGCAGCATCCATGGCCTGGAACGCGAGCGT
>DAOWMR010000180.1 GCA_030642995.1 Spirochaetales bacterium | reverse complement strand
CTCGGCGTGCTTGCCGGACTCGGGTTCGGCGGCTTCTTCGTATTCATATCGCAGACTTCCGCCGATTCGGGGCTCTGGCCGTTGGCGAGTTCCAAGGTTGCATCCATCGCATTGGCGTTAGTCGTCAGTCTGTTCACCGGAGGGCAATTCCGGGTGAATCGTCCGAGCAGAATACCGGCGATTGGCGCCGGGGTGCTGGACATGGGCGCAAATGTCCTGTTCCTCATGGCAAGTCGCATCGGCTTGCTCGCCATCAGCGGCGTCGTGAGCTCTCTCTACCCGGCGCCCACGGTGATTCTCGCGAGCATCCTGGACAGACAGAGGCTGTCCCGTTTGCGCATAGCTGGTCTCATCCTGGCTCTGAGCGGCGTTGCCCTCATGACGGTGTAGCGGATGGGCACCAACGGGATTCAACAACTTCGGCGGCGGACAATCGCGGTCGGGTCGGGAAAAGGCGGGGTAGGGAAGTCTACGACCGCCGTCAATCTGGCAATCATTGCCGCCAAGCTTGGGAAGCGGGTAGGACTCATTGATCTGGACCCGCTTTCCAACCTGGCGACCATCCTCGATGTCCCGTCCGCCACTCTGGAATCAGCGAGAGGGGCAGTCATCTCGGCCTCCACCTCGGTGACGGGCTCGCTGGACGATGCAACCGTGGAGCTATTTCCCCGCATTGACCTGCTCTTTCCCCGACCCAAACTAGCCGGAGGCGACAGTGCCAGGCTCATGGGCTTGCTGTTTCGCCGGATGACCGGGCAACTCCTGAATCGATATGACCTGCTCCTGTTGGACATGCCCGCAGGAATTGGTCATGACGAGAATCTGGCGTTTCTGCCGTACGTCGGGAGACTGCTCATCGTCACCAATCCTGAGCCTACCTCCCACGTGTCCGCCGGCGGTTACGTGCGGGTGGCGCTGGAAGTGGCCCCCGAGCTCACGGTGAGTTTCTGGCACAACAAGTATCGGGAGACATCGGAGGGGGATTTCGACGCAACCAACGTAATCGGGAACTACAACCGATTGGTGGATGAAGACCTGCGGGTGTCGGCGGAACAGTTGAACCGGATTTCAACGGTCGCCACCGTGCCGGACGATCGATCGCTGGATCTCCTGCAGCAGTCGATGTCGGTGGAAGTGCACATGCTGGCGAAGTTGCTGGAAGCGATGGACATGATGCACCGGGCGATCATTGCGGACATTCAGATTGACGGTTCGCTGGATCAGTCTGCGGCCAATCAGCTGCGCTACTTCCTTGCCCGACAGGACGGAACCGAGGACTACGAACAGATTGTCGCGGGCGCGCTCGAATATCACCGGGCGGCCGAGGGCGCCCCTGCGGATGGGGACGCCATTCGGGCGTTCGTTCAGCGGTACGCATCACAACCGGTGATCGGGCCTTTACGCCTGGCCATATCCGCGGTACAGGCGGCGGCCGAGGCGGGTGCGAATCAGGAGCGACTGTTCGCCACCACGCTCAGTGACAAGCGTCCGATTCAGCGGGCGGAAATTGCCACCCGCGCACTTCTGACTGCGGTGAAGAAGTCCCGCCCGAACCACTTCATTGGCAATCTCGGGGGAATAGTCCTCTGCTATCTGTCAATCCTCAAGCTGGTATCGTCTCGCCGTGTTCGGCCACTCATTTCTTCAGTTGTGCCACGCAGGACTGAGAACGGGCGAACCGTGCGCGATAGGCGGGTGCAGATCAGAAGCCTTATCGAGAAGAACGAAATCTACCACCGGCGATATTTCGCGTTGGTGAAGTTGCTCTATCCAGTCCTCATTCAGCAGGTTGGGCGGATGGTGGAGGCATTTGACTGGAAGGACCTGCTTCTCCGAGATTCCGCCGGCGAAGTGAACAGGAACGCCTACCTCAAGCTGCTCACCCACGTGTTGCACGACTCCCTGCACGCCGGGCTTGGGGTCTACGTGGGTTTCCGCTACAGCGCAGCCGGGCGCGCCATTGAACAGGGTGCACGGCGTTTGCTTCGCGACATGGCGTGATCCGTTCTATCGAGACGGATGCTCGGACAATTGCTCAAAGAGTGCATGCGCGAGTCTGCTTCCAACCGGGGAGCGTGCATCTCTGGGCCTGTCAATTGGGACGGTATGCTCTCCGGTGACCGCTCCGTCATCCGACATGACGACGATACGTTCGGCGAGTCGGATGGACTCGTCTATTTCGTGAGTCACGAAGAGAACCGCCTGACTATGCTCTGCGACCAGCCGCACGAGCAGGTCCTGTAGATCAAATCGAAGAGAGGCGTCAACGCTTGCGAATGGCTCATCCATGATCAGGACCGACGGCCGCATGGCAAACGCGCGGGCGAGCGCCACTCTCTGTCGCATTCCCCCGGATAGCTGATGCGGGTACTTCTCCGCAGCCGCTTCCAGCCCGACCTCACGTAGAGTCTCAATGCCCCGCGCTCGCCAATCAGGTACGCCGTCCAGCCTCAGCGGGAAGGTGACGTTCCCCAATGCTGTCTTCCACGGAAATATCTGGTCCTGTTCCTGAAAGATCATGAATCGATTTGCATCCGGCGCGGTGACCGGCACACCGTTCACGCGGACCGTGCCGTCGTCCGGCTCCAGCAGGGACGCGGCGATCTTTGCGAGGGTTGATTTGCCGCAACCGGACGGACCCAGGAGGCAGACAATTTCGCGGGCTCCCACGGAGAGTGAGACGCCCGGCAGAACGAGGTGGTCGCCGTACCGTTTGACGATGTTGAGAACCGAAAGTGCCTCCGCTGAGTCAGCCATTCATTCCCCATCGGTCTATGGTTGACCGCTCAACGAAGCCAAATACCACGCGCTCCACAAGGCTCCCAACGAGCATGACCACGAGAATCCCCGCGAACAGCCCGGCCGTATCCATGAACACGCGGCGGGTGTGGAGGAACCATCCGATGCCGCCGTGGGCGGCAACGGCGCCGAAGATCATCTCCGCACTGATCAATGCCCGCCAACTGCGAGCCCAGGCGATCCGAAGTCCCGCAAGGATGTACGGGACAGTGGCCGGCGCCGCAATCCGGACTGCGAATGACGTCGGACTCATCTCGAGGTTTCGGCCCACCAGATGATAGGTAGGGGATACACTCCGGTACCCGGCCTGAAGGTTTGTGAGAAGCGGCCAGAAGACCGAATGTACGATGATAACGACGATTGCCATCTTTCCAACGCCGAACCAGAGGATGACGACCGGCAGCAGCGCAATGCCGGGAAGTGGGTGGAAGAGGCTTGCGACGGTTCCCATAACCTCCGCTGCAACCCGACTCTGTGCACCGATGATTAATGCGAGGACAGCGAGCCCGGCCCCGATGCCTATTCCCATTCCAATGAGCGAAAACGAGAATGCGAGCTGGTGCAGAATCTCTCCCGAGGCCAGCGCAGTGCCGAGCGAGGAGAGCACCGACAGAACGCCCGGCATGACAAGTGGCGACACGTTGAACACCGCGCGACCGCCCTCCCACAGGATCACGATTGCAAGGAGAACGAGCGCAAAGCGCAGGAACGAACGAGGCGTCGTTTTCACCGCAAGACCTCCTCGGAGAGTACGAGGTTCTCCAGGCGGAGCCCCTGGTTGGTCAGATAACCGAACTCAGTCATGACCTCCAGGAATCGCCCCAGGCCCTCTATTCGAGATGTGTAGATAAGCTCCGGATTGTCAAGGTAGATTTGGAGCGTGCCAACCGGTACGCCGTACTGTCCAGCGAGTTCAGCAACAACCGTGCTGTCTCTCTGTTGGATGAGCGCCATCGCTTCCGCGAGACTTACACCCAGCGCCTGCAGCACAGCTCGCCCGCGAGTATCGTCACCGAAGTCGGGCGATGCCACGCCGACGATGAAAGTGAACAATCCACCAAACGCCTCTCTTCCGCTCAAGATGGATTGTGTTCCGTCGGCGGCGAGTTCTTCGTACACATAGGGAGGCGAAGCGAAGTGGGCCGTTACGCCGGCTCCAGAGAGCAGGGCCGTCATCGCATCGGGGTGGGCAAGGGTCAAAAGTTGATTGTCAAATCGATTCGGATCACCGAACTCGCGCTGCGAGGCCATGCTGAGGAGGATGTGCTGGATGCTGCCGGGTTGTGGGAGCGCAATCCGATGCTCCGGCGTGAGATCCGCGAGACTCCGTACCGCTGGATCGGTCGTGATGAGTGCCAGAGGCGCGCGGGAGAGACCGGTGAACACCCTCCACCTCATTCCCTTGTCCGCGCCGATGAGAAAGGGCGGAATTCCCATGAAGCCGATGTCCAGTCTTCCTGCGAGCATGGCCTCGCGGATTGCCGACGCGTTGCCAAGCTGAATCCACTCAACCTCCGTCCCCGGAAGACGAGCTTCAAGCAACCCGCGGGATCGGACAACTGCAAGTGGTGCGTAAGCGAGGCCGAACTGTTCGGCAATCCGAACGGTTGAAAGCGGGGCATCGGCGGACGGCGCGTTCGGGGATTCCCGGCGGGAGCAATCTGTGAGGGTCAGTGCGATGACGAGAGACAGGACAAAAACGCCGCCTGTTCGGAGACGGTTCGGGATCTTGAATGGCATGCCGCATAATACCCGACTTGGCCGGTCCGACGCACCATGTCAGGGTCCCTGCTTCAGTTGGAACCCATGAGTTCCTTCATCTTCACGGCAATGTAGCGCCGGACCTCGGGATCGATATCCCGGCTCTCCTTCCAGAACCGCCGGGCAACCCCGTCAACATCAAAGACGCCGTCCGCCACCAGAATTGACGCTTCCATATTGCCGGCGCCGGTCCGCCCATGTGACGATTCGCTGACGCCCGCATGCACGGGGCCACTGTCGTCCATCCAGGTCAGCGCGTGTTCGCCGTCCGGTTTTCCGTAGCAGAGCTGGAAGCCGCTGTAGGTGCCGTCCTTGCGGATCCAAACATAGAGATCCCAGTAGTCGTCGGTGAACCAGCGGCGTTTGTCTTTCTTGCGTTCTTGTTTGACGTGTTGAATTTCCCGAAGCATGTACGAACAAGTATATCGCGTAGTCGGGTGCCGGTAGAGACTACGGCCACATTGTCCGGTATCATGGCTGTGTCCTTCCCATTCCGAGTCTCTCGGTGATCTACCGGATTCGATAGGGCGTGGCGTGTTACCGAGGATACAACGCATGAAGAGCCGCAACCCAAAACTCCGCGAGGCAACCCGTGGTCGAGTCTTCGAACTCGCAGCAATCACGGCAACAGCTGCGGGAAAGTTTGTCATCGGGGACTTGCTCAATCTGGGCCTCTACTATGTCGTTGTCGTGTCTGTTTTCTGGATTGGATACGTGTTGCTACGACACCGTTGGGAGCCCGCGCTGCTCGCCCGCTGGGGCTTCAATCGACATGGGATAGGAGCGGGTGTTCGGATGATCGCACCGTTCGCGCTGGTCACGCTTGGAGGGTTCATCATCTTCGGACTTGCGACGGGGCGAGCGGAGACGAACTGGAAGACCGTCGTGCTCCTTGTCACATACCCCATCTGGGGGCTCATTCAACAATTCATGCTCGTTGCGCTCCTCGCTGACAACGTTGCTGCTCTCAGTCGTGAACACGTACCGGAATGGGCGGCGGTTCTTCTTGCCGGATTCCTATTCGCACTTGTTCACATGCCGGTCCTGCCGCTGGTAGTGGCAGCTTTCTTTCTTGGACTGGTCACCACGACGGTCTTCTTCAGGACCCGGAGTATCTGGGTCCCCGGTTTTTTTCACGGGTGGTTTGCCACGATATTTTATGTGTTTGTGCTTGGCGAGGATCCGCTTGGGTCGCTCTTGTCAGTCGCGTTTGGACTATAATGTCCGTGGCAGGTAAGAATGGCTGATGCTTCCCACGTTCCCGATTGGCTCCGTCTCGACAATGCGGCAAAAATCTATCCGCCGGCGTACTCGGACCTCGCGCCCGAAGTTTTCCGGATGGGCGTCACTCTCGCCGAACCGGTCAAGCTGGCGCCTCTGCAGAGAGCGCTGGACCGAACAATCAAGAGGTGTCCCTACTATCAGGTCCACTTGAAGCGCGGTCTGTTCTGGTACTACCTGCAGCGTCATCAGCAGCCGCCGAGAATTGAGCTTCTGGAGTCGGCCCCGGTTTCGCGAATCCGCATGCGGGTCAAGGATACACAGCTGTTTCGGGTGTTTGTCCGGGGTCGATTGATTCGGGTCGATTTCTCTCACGTGCTCACCGACGGCTCCGG
>DAOWMR010000356.1 GCA_030642995.1 Spirochaetales bacterium | reverse complement strand
CGTCGTTCTGTTCTACGCTGTTCACCAACTCGGGACAACCGCGTGGTTGCCGCTCTACCTGGAGTCGACACTGTCCGTGCGCCCTGCCGTGGCGAGTGTCGGGTTGTCGTTGTACTGGTTCGGTATCATCACAAGCCGATTCTTCGCATCGATGTTCGCATCACGAATCGGTGAGATGCGCGTGTTGGTCTGGGGGAGTATTATCGGAGGGGTGGTACTGATGGGCTCAGTCCTCATTGCATCTCCGGCCGTTGCGATCATTGGTTTCATTCTCACCGGATTCCTGACCGGTGCGACCATTCCGCTGGTCATGGCGCTGGCCTACGCCCATTTGCCGGGACGAACGGGATCGGTAACCGCTGTAGTCTACGGGCTCATGATGGTCGGGCGACTGATCGGGCCGTGGTCAATTGGGAGTGTCGGAGACCGGTTCGGGTTGGATGTTGGGATAATCATTGCTGCTGCGGTTCTGTTTGTCGCTGCCGTGGCGGCCTACCTGGTGGTGCTGAGGGATCGCCGGCCGGCATGAGTGTGCATCGGGGGTTCCCCACTCATCGGTAGACGTGCTATGCTTTCCACAACATCCAATACCGGTGGTGGCAAGGGAGCGTGGGATTTATTCCAATGGGGAGAGCTTCCGGTCAGAGATGATCGAATCCACTGGTGGCCGATGATCGTCGGTCGGGCGGTATTCAGCCTGGATATCTGTCCGGCCGACGAGTTCTTTGTCTGTAATCATGCCGAACTTAAGCTGCCTGCCGTCAGCGTACAGCCAGCCGTTGCCGGGCGGGACATTTCTCCGGTTCGCGGAAGTGAAAGCAGCGCGGTTGACAATCCACGCACAGTTCAATGTCGTCCGGCCGTCCGGCGACCACCTTCTCCGCCCATCCGGGGTCCGCAAGGATTCCGCGGCCCACGGCCACGAGATCCGCATGTCCGGCAGTGAGGGCGTCCTCCGCCTGCGCCGGTGTGAAGATGCCGCCCACCCCGATGACCGTCATCGGAATGCTGGATTTCACGAGTCCGGCCAGGTGTATCGTGGCGGAGAATGACGAATCGTCCGGGACGATTCCCTCGGGTTGCCTGCCGGCATGTGAGATGTGGAGGATCGGGCACCCGAGCGCCGCCAGTTCGCGCGCCACCGCGAGACCGTCTTCCGGTCCAATGCCGCCCGGTTTGCTGTCAGCCAATCCAAGACGAACTCCTATAGCCGCGCGGCCCCGAGCCGCCTCGCGTGCCATCCGGTACGCCTCCAACGTAAAACGCATGCGATTATCCAGACTTCCACCCCAACGGTCCTGCCGGCGATTGGTGTTTGGTGAGAGGAACTGACTCATGAGGTATCCATGCGCACCGTGAAGCTCAATGTAGTCAAAACCGGCTCCAATTGCGCGCTCGGTTCCGGTCACGAATGCGGCCAGGATGCGGGCAATGTCATCACTTGTCATCTCGGGCGCGCCCCCCGGCGAGGCGCCGGTGAGCGAGGGCACCAGGGGTGTTTTACCGCAGGTGTGCTTGAGGGTGGCCTTACTCCCGGCATGATGGATCTGAATCCCTGCCATTGCCCCGGAGCCGTGGATCACGCGTGCCAACTCCGCCAGGCCGTCCACGTGCTCATCGGACCAGATGCCGAGCTGAGACGCCGCCAACCGTCCCTCGGGAGACACGGCCGTAGCCTCTACGATCATGAGTCCCGGACCGATTGCCTGCTCGTACCAATCCCGGTGACTCGGCGTGACGCGTCCGTCTTCACCTGCCTTCCAGATGACCAGCGGTGGCATCACGATTCGGTTGGGTAACGTGAGTCCGGCAACAGAGAACGGCGACAAGATCAGGCTTTCGTTGTTCATTGCCCATGAATATACACCGATCTGCAATCCCCCTTGCGGATTTCGGATAAACCGGTCTAAGGTCGATTTCTGGAGGTCACATGACCCAAACGCAACTTGATCGATATGCAGAGCTTCTCATCTGGTGCATCGGTGGTGCGAACGACCGGAAGGTCCTCGTGAAAGCTGAGCCGGTGCACCGGGAGTTTGCGGTTCGAGTGGCCAGAAAGGCCTATCAGCTGGGCGCGGCCCTGGTCACCATCGACTACGCCGAGCCATTGCTCGTTCGTGCCCGGGTTGAACTTGCGGATGACTCCGGGCTCGCGCGCCATCCTGATTTTCAGGCGGTCCGGGCCGTGGAATACGCGAGCGAGGAGTGGTCGCTTGTTCGAATCGCCGGCTCGGAGGAGCCGGACTATCTGCACGGACTCGATCCCGATCGTATTGCCGTCTATGCCAAGTCCAAACGCAAGGTGGAGATGCCACTCCTTGATACCGTCACGCGATTTCGGAAGCACTGGGTTGGCGGGCTCTATCCGACCCGGGCCCTCGCCCGGCGGGCATTCCCGGATTTGGATGAGACCACCGCGCTGTCACGATACGAAGACGAGGTCGTACGTATTCTCGGTCTGGACGAGGACGACCCGATTGGGCTTTGGCGGGGGAGATTCGCCGAGCTGAGCTCTCGGCGGGATGCTTACAATCAACTCGCTCTGGATTCACTGCACCTTACCGGGCCGGGTACCGACCTGGAGATTGGTCTCCTGCCGGGCGGTCGTTGGGCAACCGCGGAGGCCGTCATGCCCGACGGGCGAACGGTCTATGTGAACATTCCATCTCTTGAGATCTTCACCTCGCCCGATTTGCGCCGGACCTCCGGCCGGGCCGCCGCGACCCAGCCGTATCTCTCGTCGTCTTCGCCCGGAACGCTGATTCGAGGGGCCTGGTTCGAGTTCGAGGATGGGGCCGTCGTCAAATTCGGAGCGGACGAGGGTGAGGAGGTTCTCGCTGCGGTGCTGGAGATGGACGAACAGGCGAAATACCTCGGCGAGATTGCACTGGTGGACAGCCAATCGGCGGTTGCCCGGGCCGGGTTCACCTTCTTCAACACACTCTACGATGAGAACGCCGCGATACACATGGCGCTCGGTCGGGGGTTCCCGCAGTTCGTAGATGGCGCCGACGATCTGACCGCCGCCCAACTCGTGGCTGTCGGCGTGAACCAGTCCCTGGTGCACGACGATGTGATGATCGGGAGCGAGGCGGTGGATGTTGACGGTCAAACCATGTCCGGCGAGGTTGTCCCCCTCATGCGTTCCGGCCGGTTCGTGGAATAGTCACATGGGCGCCGATCCCATCCTTTCGCTGTCCGAGCAGATCGCGCTCGTGGTCCGGTCTATCCCGTCGGGGCAGGTGGCAGCCTACGGTCAGGTTGCTGCCATCGCAGGCAACCCGCGTGCCGCTCGTCAGGTGGTCAGAATACTCAAGATGTGGTCGCGCTCCCGTGACCTGCCCTGGCACCGGGTTGTCAACCGGGAAGGGCGGATCTCTCTGCCCCCGGGCGCCGGCTACGAGGAGCAGCGAGGATTGCTTGAGTCCGAGGGTGTCGCGTTTGGTCTGGACGGCCGGATTGACATGAAACACCACCGTTGGTCCGGCCCGGAGTAGCCCCCAGCGCAGGCGAGAAGGGTCCGGCGCGACTCCGCAGCCCGGCGAGGACCAGCACCGGGCCCTTCTTGCATGCGCAAGCACCCACTATGAATATCT
>DAOWMR010000345.1 GCA_030642995.1 Spirochaetales bacterium | reverse complement strand
TCGTAGAGCCAATTCCCGATCTCGTTGATCTATTGGACCGGTACAACCGCAATCACTATCCGACCACCGGTGTCTGGGCCGTCAACGCCGGCCTGGACGACTACCTGTCTCTCATTGAACCCTACCGGGATGATCTTCCCGCGCTGCAACTGGATCCGAATCCTTACTGGACCGGTTTCTACACCGCCCGTCCGGGACTCAAGAAACAGTGCCGCCGGCTGGTTGATGACCTGTTGCTCGCCGAGAAGTTGTCCTTTCTGCCGGAGAACAGAGGGACCTATCTGTCCATAGCCGGGGAAGTCGACGAGGCCTGGTGGAATGCGGCGGTTTCCAACCATCACGACTTCATCACCGGCACATCGCCGGACAGGGTCGTCTACGAGGAGCAGATTCCCTGGATTGAGCAGGCGAGGGCCGCAGTCGAGAAGACAACCCGCCGCCTGACTTCCGACCTGTCCACGCCCGAGGCGCCGGCCCGGCGATCCGGGCCGCCGGAGTGGGATAGGCAGGGGAGCCGGGTCACCGTCAAGACGACACACTACACCGTGGAACTCGATGAAACGTTCGGCGGAGCCATCGTCGGCACGTCGGGCCCGCGCGCGTCGGTGCTGTCGGACCTCTCCAACGATCTGAGCTGCTATCGGGACTCGGGCGGCCTGTGGCGCATGGGATTCGAGTTCCGGGGAGGGGTCTGGAGAGAGCGACTGAGAGGCGGCGATCTGCGCATCCCGCTGGAAGTCCGTGAACGCGACGGTGGTATTGAGATCATCTGCGCCCTGGAGCTCAAGGGCGAAATGATCCGTCGTCTGATGTGGTTCAGCAACGACTCGCCGGTGATTCACTGCCGCGTTGAGGGACGTGCACCGAAGGGGCACTCAGTGACGGTGCGCTTCGCCACGAATCTCTCCCCGAGCGTGCTGGTGATGGATAGCCCGGGTGGGGTTGTTACCCGCCCCACTGAGCGGATTTATCATCCCACCTTCTGGCCGTTCCAACACTTTGTACATGTTCGGGACGAGGAAAGTGACCGCGGGCTCGCAGTTCTCGGTGCGGTTCCCGGGGCGGTGTCTTTTCAACCGGACGGCACCCTTGAACTTGTCGCGTTGCGCAATGCCACGCGCGAGAAGATGTTCGGCGCAATCGGCATTCCGGGGAATCCTGCCTCCGGCCACGAGCGTGCTCCGTACTCGTTCGACTATGCCTTCTTGATCACCGAGCGCGGGGATTGGCGAGACAACCGTATCGCAACTGCGGCTCGGAGCACGGTGACCAGTCCGTGGGATACCCGGAGCGATTCGATCGTCACGACCAGTTGTTACGATGTTCAGGTCGCTGCACTCAAGCCTGCCTCGCGCGGAGAGGGGATCATCGTTCGACTCTGTGCATCGGTCGTGCCTGAATCGGAAGTGGTGGTCACAACGAGGGGATTCCCGGTGACCCATGCGTATCTGTGTGACGCCCGGGAACGCGATTTGGAACCGCTGGATGTCCGGGACGGAACGATCAGCTTGACGCTGCGAGGGACGATTGCCTCCATCAGATTGCTGCCGGCCGCTCACTTGAAGAACCTACCCTAATCGTGGTCTGCTCTGTCTCGAGGAGGCTCCATGGCACGCATCCACGAACTGGTAGATCTGCTCAAACAGGCGCCCGATGAAGTGTTTATCCAACCCCACAATGTGCCTGATCCCGACGCCATTGCGTCAAGCTTTGGATTGCAGCATCTCCTTGCCGAACTCGGGGTCCCCGCGGTGATCGTGTACGAGGATGAGATTGAGAAGGCGAACAGCGTTACGATGCTTGAGGCGTTTGGAATCGATATGAGGCGTTCGACCGACGTACACACACTTGGGGAAGAGGATTGGACGGTGTTGGTTGACGTTCAGAAGGAGAACGCAAACGTAACCGACCTGGTGACCGACGAGGTTGCCTGCATTGATCATCACCGATACTCGGGCAAGAAGGGGTACAAATTTGAGGACGTTCGCCCGGAAATCGGATCATGTTCGACGATCATCGCCGATTACTTCCGGGATGCCGAATTGGAGCCGCCGCCGAACGTCGCTACGGCGCTGATCTACGGCATCCTGATGGACACCGACAACCTCACGCGCGGAGTGAGCTCGCTGGACATTGATATGTTCTACTCGCTCTACCGGCATGTGGATCTCTCGCGCATCAATGAGCTCAAGGCTAATCAGCTTACCATTGCCGATCTCAAGGATTACGCCCACGCCTTTGAAATGGTGGAGGTGTACGGCGAGATTGGATTCCTCAGCTTGGAGAATGCCAACGACTCGCTGCTCGGCGCGGCAAGCGACATTGTGATCACGATCTCCGGGGTCAATGTCGTCGTCTCATACTCCACCCGGGAAGCGGGCGTGAAATACTCGACCCGCAGTGTTACGCCGACGGTGAACGCCGGCATGCTCGTTCGACATATCGTTGACGGGTACGGCATCGGCGGCGGGCACGACAGCATGGCCGGTGGTTTCATTACCCACGATAAGTTCCCCCTCGGGCGAAGCGTGGACACCTTCACGCGGCACCGGGCAATTGGGTTTGTTGAGGGTGGTGGTGACGCCGACGGCCTGTGACCTGCGCGAGCAACCTACGGTTGACAAGGAACCACAACAACGTATCCTTCATCTACGAGGGGGGTTCATGCCCCGCGAGGCGCAAACATGATTCAGCAGAATGAGCTGGTGACACTGATTCTCGGACTGGGCGTGTTGGCGTTCTTTGTCTTGGGTCGCGTGAGAATCAGAGATCTCCCTGGATGGAGACTGCTCCTGCTCTCCTTCACGGTGCTGTGCGCGGGATGGGCGCTGACCGTCCTCGAAGGATTCTTCTGGCCGGATGTCCTCAACTCGGTCGAGCATATCTGTTATGCCGTCAGTGCGATTCTCTTTGCTCTTTGGTGTTGGCGAATCTTCTCCGACAAGGGGGAAGCGGCCAAATGAACAGCATCTTTGTCATCGATCTCGTTGCCTTTGTGGCGACTCTGGTCGCTCTGTTTGTGCTGATGCGCGGCAGGGAGGGCGAGAAGAGGCACATCCTGAGCCGCGACGCCTGGTGGTTGCTGGTCGGGCTGGTGACGCTGACTCTTTTCTATTACTTGGGCAACGTTCTGGTATGGTTGGGAGCCACGGACATGCTGGACAAATTCAAAGACTACTCCGGACCATTACTTCCCGCCATGTGGTTATTCTTCGTGTACGCCGTTCTGAGGGAGCGTGCCGTGGAAGCGCTGCGGAGGAGCGAAGAACGCTATCGGACGCTTGCGGAAGAGACACCGGTGTTGATTTGCCGTTTCCTGCCCGGCGGTGAGATCACCTACGCCAATGAGGCCTACTGCAAGTATTACGGAAAAACGGCCGGGGAGTTGGTGGGATTGTCGTTCCTCACTCTGGTGCCGGAAGCTGACCGGGAAACCGTCATGGCCAACATTTTGACGACGACGGTGGAGTTTCCGAATCAATCGCACGAACACCGCGCGATATCGGCGGACGGCGAGATTCGGTGGTTACACTGGACCAACCGCGCGCAATTCGATGCCGAGGGCCAACCTGTTGCTTACCAGTCTATCGGTGAAGACATCACCAAGCGCAAAGAGGTCGAGATAGAGCGGGAACGGTTGATGTCCGCTATAGAACAGGCGGCGGAGACCGTCGTTATTACCGATATCGATGCAACGATTCAGTATGTGAACCCCGCGTTCGAGCAGATCACCGGCTAC
>DAOWMR010000266.1 GCA_030642995.1 Spirochaetales bacterium | reverse complement strand
TTCGTTGAGTTTCGATGCGGATGAGGTCTGGCAGCTCCAGACAGTTATGGTCTTCCATCCGAGCTCTTCCAGTTCTTGTATGTTTGCCTTGTCACGAATCCGGTTGGCCTGCACTTTGTGTTTCCAGAATTCCGTGTTGGTTTTGGGAAGGTGTCCACGATTGCATGAATGCCCGTGCCAGAAACAGCCGTTGACGAATATGGCGATCCGATAGCACGGGAGCACAATATCCGGGGTGCCCGGCAGATCCTTCCGATGAAGGCGGAAACGATATCCAAGACGGTGCAGAAGCGACCTAACGAGCAACTCCGGACGCGTATTCCGGTTCTTTACCTGAGACATAATCGAGCGCCTCTTGCTCTCGGTGAACACATCCATCGTCATTCCTATTCTGAACACATTCCCACATGGCGTAAACCTGCCGAGCAACGGCCGCCGCAAGCCGCGGAGGAACAGCGTTGCCGATCTGGCGCGCAATTTCGATTTTCGTACCAGTGAACTCAAAAGAATCTGGAAAGGTCTGAAAACGGGCGGCCTCACGATGCGTGATTGGTCTGTGTTGTTCAGGATGCAAGTATCGACCCTTTTCGGGTTTGAAGAACTCCGTTCTTATCGTGAACGACGGGCGATCCCACCATAGACGTCCGAACAAGTCGGTGCCGCCCGACTTCTTTCGAATCCAGCAGTCGGGCGTGAGGTCCGGGGCAATTCGTTGCAGATCAAATCGATTCATACCTTGCTCTGGAATCGCGCGATACCGAGCGCGGCTCTTGGCAGTAGGATTGCGGCCGAAATGCAAATTCAGAGGTGCAGGGTCGTCGCGTATCTCGGTTCCTCGGGGATGGGGTAGGTCTGCGATGGCATCACGAACAGTCTCCCAGGGCTTCGCGGTGTTCGCATAGGCGCCTCCGAGAAGAGATATCTGATCCGGTTTCTTTCTTGGATCGAAATGTGTTCGGAGGGGCGGGAAGAATGCCGAAGGATCAGCGCCCTTGCAGCCTACAATGATGGCTCTCTTCCTTGTCTGGGGGACGCCGTAGTCGGCCGCAGGCAACGCACCGGCCCATAGCAAAAAGCCTAGCTCCACCGCCCGCCCGGCAATTTCCGAATGTTCAAGCGATCCGAGCAGCTGTGGAACGTTCTCCATAACGAAGATCGGGGCCCCGGAGCGTTCCACTACTTCCATGAAGGGAATCCAGAGCTTCTTGCGGGGGTCATCCGAGCGCTTTTTGTTCAGAAGGCTGAAACCCTGACATGGAGGGCCTCCAACCACGACATCGGCCGAGGGTATGCGAGTGTCTGGGTCGGCGAGGATGTCAACAATATCGCCGGAGCGGCAGACATCTCCGAAATTCTGATTGTACGTGTTTGCAGCGAAGCTGTTGAAGTCATTGGCCCAGACGCTTCTGAACTCATGACCGCTGAGCCATTCAAACCCTGCGGTAAGTCCTCCGGCGCCTGCAAACAGATCGATAATGCGAATTGAGTCACTCATCTCCAGGCGGCTCCAAATTGACTATACACACGTTACCCTTTTGAGTCCATCGAATGTACTTCGTCGTGACAGACGTTGCAGTATGTAATCAGATTCTCGATCGAAGAATCCCCCCCGTGTGCATGGTGGACGACGTGATGGAGTTCCAGAAAACGGGGATCCGAAGGATTCCACAGGCCATGATGCCACCCACATTTCTGACAATGGTAGTTGTCGCGACGCATCGCCTCTCGTCGGATCGACTCCGATATCCTTCTGTCATGGCGAGGTGCTTGACGATCCATCTCAAGCACATACGTTCCTATCGCCAGCAACGGGTTTCCCGACATCTTTGTCGCAATTGGCCACCCTTCCTCGGTTCGCAACTCTCTCACCCTTCTGGCCCATTCGGAGCCGCGTGCTACATAGCTGAGTTCCTCTCCGGTAACTGGCTTTCCAACATTGCTGCGGAGGTAGTCGAGAATCCTTTCTTGCATGGGTCGACCCGATTTGCGGATCTGGTTCGCAACGTTCCACCGAAATGCCGCTTCACGGTCCGGTTCCGGATCCGCAAGCAGGTAGTCATTTGGTCCCATGGCTTCGTAGACCGCGCCGCCTTGGAGTTCTCCCTCCTTCAGCATCTGTGCCGCAGTGATACCGCTGATGATCGCCCAGCCGAATTGCACCCGTAGCTCCCGCACGCGCCGTGCCCATTCGCTGATCCCCGCAACAAGCGAGAGCTCTTTCTCATTGAGAACAACGCCAGGATACGCCAGGAAGTACTTGAGCAACCGGTCTCGAGCCGCCAATGACAGACCTGCCGGAACCAATGACTTCCCAACCTCACGAAGGGCGTTGACCGCCGGCACTAGCGCCAGCACCCTCTCTCTGAGAGAGAAATCAAGGTATCTTTCCTCGAAACTCCGAAGGATCTGCTGAACCTTCTCGAGCGCCTCGTGATCGATAGTCATGGCTGAAATAGAGATTACCATCCGTACCCCTGCATGGCTACAGCGACCCAATCGTTTCTGCGCGATGCCCGCAACTCGGGCGAGGATGCTGTATACTGCAAATAACTGGGAGGAACTCACCGTGGGAAATAACGGGCATGGTGGCCACAACGGCCGTGGTAGGACTCCAGTCAAAACGTTCGTCATCGACACGAATGTCTTCATTCACAAACCCGACTGCATACTGAGCTTCCGAGACAACGTCGTGGTTGTGCCGCTGTGGGTACTGGAAGAACTGGACAAGCTCAAGACCTATAGCGACGAGCGTGGCCGCAACGCGCGTCATGCGATCAGACTCCTTGACGAGTGCAGCCGGAAGGGCAGCCTGAGCGAGGGCGTGAAGATGGAAAACGGCTCCATCCTTCGCGTTGTCATGACGCATCCCGAGGATGTTCCGGTTGATCTGATCGCCGACAAACCGGACAACAAGATCATCTTCACCGCGTATCAGTTGGCCAAGCAGGGCCAGATGGTTTTCTTTGTTTCCAAGGACATCAACGCACGCGTGAAGGCGACGGCCCTGGGGATCAAGGCGGTGGACTATGAGAAACAGAAGGTCAATATCGACAAGCTCTACGCCGGCTATACGGAGCTCGATGCGACGGCCGAAAATGTGGCGACTCTGAAAACGGAACACCGCTTGAGGTGGACAGATACGGCGCCCCCAAACCACTACATTCTTCTCCACGATCGGGTGCACGACGAAACGGTGCTCGGTCGGTACATTGGTGCCACAAACGAGCTGGAGCACATCGACTACAAGATGCCCTCAGTGGCCGGCGTCCGTCCGCTCAATGATCAGCAGAGGATTGCGTTTGATCTCCTGCTGGACGAGTCGGTGAATCTTGTGACGCTGGTGGGCCAGGCCGGGACCGGCAAGACCTTGCTGGCCATCGCGGCCGGCCTGCGGATGACGCTGGAAGAGCACAAGTATGCTCGAGTTCTCATCAGCCGACCGGTTATTCCGATGGGCAAGGACATCGGGTACCTTCCGGGACCGAAGAGCGAGAAGCTTTCGCACTGGATGCAGCCGCTGTTTGACAATCTCGAGTATATCCTCAGCGTGTACAAGCATCAGAACATCAAGAGCGCCGAGCAGTTGGTGAACAACAAGGTGATTGAACTCGAGGCTCTGACGTACATTCGAGGTCGATCCCTGCCGGGACAATTCATCATCATCGATGAGGCGCAGAATCTTTCACCCCATGAGGTCAAGACAATCGTGAGCCGGGCCGGTGAGGGCTCAAAGGTGGTACTGACCGGCGATCCCCACCAGATTGACAGTCCCTATCTGGATGCCAACTCAAACGGTCTGAGTTATCTCGTTGAAGCGTTCAAGGGCCAGGACATCTTCGGTCACGTGACCCTGCACAAGTCTGAGCGGAGTCAACTTGCGGAGCTGGCGGCCGAACTGCTGTAGGCGGCCGGCAAAGCGCTGCTATTCCCGACCGGCCAGCCGTTTGAACGCCGCGAGAAACGTTCCGGCGGCGGTTGGTTCTGTGCCCATTCCCTGCCAGATTGGGGGCTTGCCGCCACCTTTGGCATCAATCAACGGCAGCAGTTTATCTTTCAGGTCCTCATAGTCCACGCCGGCGGCGGGCGCAATCACGATGCTCCATTGGAGCTGGTTACCAAGGCGGTTGGTGAGGCATGCGGCGACACCGGTCTGCTCGGAAAGCACCCTGCTCACCCCGCGGAGGAACTCCTTCTCCTCGTCAAGGAACTCGGCGGTGATCGTACGGTGACTTCCATCAGTTTCTTCGTCTGAAATGAGGCTTCCGGCAATGAGCCGATAGATTCGGCTCCGTTCGCCCTTCAACGCGGTTTCCGCGTCTCTGGCACGATCCTCCAGCCTTCGCACGCGCTCGTCGATCTGGTGTGGCTGAGCGCTCAGGTAGTTGCCGAGACTCCGAACCAGGGAACCGGTCGTCTGGTAGTCGGCAATGGCTCGATCGCCGATCTTCCAGGAGATTCGCACACGATTGCGAATGGTTTCGGTACCAGTCGCATGAACCAGACGCACCATGCCGGTGTTGTCCACGTGGACTCCGCCGCACGCAACGCAATCGACCTCCCCGATGAGAACAAGTCGGATTGAACCGCTGACCTTTGGAGGCCGGCGGAGCGGGTAGTTGCCAATCTGGGCGTCATTGACCCAGGTGGATGTCACGGGAATTGCGCGTCCTATCGTGGAGTTTGCCAGCTCCTCGACCGCCGTGAGGTCAGCCGTGGAAATGGATGGGGCATC
>DAOWMR010000185.1 GCA_030642995.1 Spirochaetales bacterium | reverse complement strand
GGCGAACCGCTCCACCATTGCCCGCCCGATCCCACGGGCCCCGCCGGTGACTACACAGATCTTTCCGTCAAGTTGCATTTTCTTCTCCTATCCCCACCGAACAACTGCGGCGGCCCATACAAATCCGAGTCCCGCGCCCACAAGCACGACATTGTCTCCAGGTTTGATCTTCCCGGCGCGGACGCCTTCTTGAATTGATATGATTTGATCGTTCTGACCAACGTGGCCATACGCGTCCAGATAGGTTGTCTGGTCGGCCGTCAGCCCAAGATCGCTCAGAACCAGTTCGTGCGTGGATCGTTTGAAATGAAGAATTGCAAGGTAGTCGATCTGCTCCTGTGTGAGATCTGCCTTCCCAAGCGCATCTCGAATCACGTAGTAGAAGTTGGGAAGCGTCCGCTCGCCCAGCTTCTTCTTGAATCCCTCAATATCCCGTACCACAAAGTGCATCCGATCCGCGTCCTCCGGCGCCATGGGCCACTTGCCTGAGCCCCCGACTTCCACGACGCAGTCTTCAGAGAACGATCCGTCCCCCTTGAATGAGGTGGACAGCAGGACGTTGTGGTCATACCCCTTGCGAAGCAGGAGCGCCGCGCCCCCGGCTCCGAGATCGAACATGAACGATGTGTCCGAGACCGAGTAGTCAATCATGTCGGCATTCCGGTAACCGCTCGCCAGCAGGACGGTGCGGTAGCCTTCGTTGGCAACCATGAGCGAGCGCGCCACTTCCATGCCGGCCATCATGGATCCGCACATCGCCTCCATGTCGAAGGACCAGGCGTTCACCGCACCGATCGCATCAGCCACCTTCAGACCGGCAAGCCAGTTTGGGTAGTCCTTGTGCTGCCCACCGTTCCAGATCACCACGTCAATCTCAGCGACGTCTATCCCGGCCATCTCAATTGCCGCACGCGAAGCGTGGATTCCCATGGCGCTCGTTGTGTCCTCGGGCCCTGGAATCGGTTTGGCCGTCACACCGAACTTCTCGCGGATGACTGTCTCCGGAATGCCGGAACGCTCGGCGATCTCCGCCGCCGTCATCCGCCCTTCCGGAAAATAGGTGCCGTATCCCAGTATGCCCACCGTCATGCAGTTCCCCTATAGCCCCAGGTACGAGCGCTCAACTTCGGGGTCGTGCGCCAGTTCACTCGCACTTCCGGCGATAACTATTCGACCGTTTTCCAGGACATAGCCACGATCCACCGAACGGAGGCTCTCGCGCACGTTCTGCTCGGCCACGAGAATGGAGATCTCCTTCTTCATCTCACCAAGGATGGAGAAGAGCTCATGGACGATTGAAGGTTGGAGGCCCAGGGAGGGCTCATCGAGGATGAGGACCCGAGGCCGAGCCATGAGCGACCTGCCAACCGCCAGCATCCGCTGTTGCCCACCGCTCAAGGTGACGGCCAGCTGTCGTGAACGTTCCCCCAGGATTGGAAATATCGACACGACTTCTTCCAGGGTCTCGGAGGAGCGTTCCCGGGCATGCGGAACCTGCTCCGCCGCAACCATCAGATTTTCCCGAACAGTCATGAACGGGAAGAGTTCCCGCGCCTGCGGAACGAGTGCAACGCCGGATCGCACAATCTCGTGGGTCGGCTTGCCCGTGATATCCTGCCCGTCAAGAGTGATGGTGCCGGACTTCACAGGAACCATGCCGAAGATGGCATTGACCAGGGTGGTCTTCCCTGCACCGTTGGGACCGAACAACCCCACGGATTCCGCCCCAACTTCCATGGAGAGATCGTGGATGACACCGAGCCTCCCATAGGAGCAGCTGATGGAATCAATCTTCAGCATCGTGGGCCTCCCCCAGATAAGCGCTAACAACTTGAGGGTCGCGAGAAATTTCGGCGTACGGACCGGCGGCAATAATCCGCCCGCCGTCCAACACCACGACTCGCTCGGTCAGCTGCCGAATGACCCCCATCACGTGCTCCACCACACCAACCCCGAGCCCTTGTTCTGACGCGATCCTCTTGACCGTATCGATCACCGTCAGAGTCTCCGTGCTGTTCAGTCCGGCCATGATCTCGTCCAGGAAGAGTACCTTGGGGGCGGTTGCAAGTGCCTTGGCAATTTCCATCTGCTTGGTCTCGAGAATGTTCAATCGGGACACAGGTCGATCCAGATCCGATAATCCGAGCAGGATGCACACCTCCGCTGCGGCGTCCCGGGCGTGACGCAGGGACATGCCTTGCGCAAAGAGGAATCCGTTCATCACGTTCTCAATGAGGGAGAGGTCCTCCAAAGGATGAATCAGCTGAAAGGTGCGGCCTATTCCCAGGCGCGCCCGCTCGTGCGCCGGCCGGGTTGAGATATCCTCGTCATTGAAGATGACGCGGCCGGATGTCGGGTAATACAGGCCGGCAAGCAGGTTGATGAGCGTTGTCTTGCCTGCACCATTCGGTCCGATGATCCCCACAATCTCGCCGGGAGAGAGCGAAAAATTGATCTCATTGACGGCCACGAGACCACCAAAACTGATGGTCAGTTTCTCGGTGCGGAGTTGGTAGGACTCAGTCATGGGAGACCTCCCGCATTCTGGCCCGCACGAGTCCGACAATGCCCTTCGGCATCAAGAGCAGCACCAGCACAATGATCAAACCGTAGACGATGAGATGCCCGTAGGGTATGTAGAGCTTCAAGTACTCGCCGAGAACGCCGAGGATGACGGCGCCGACCACCGGTCCCCAGCTTGTGTACATTCCACCGAACAACGCAAGCGCCAGCGGAATCAGCGTGTAGTTCATGTGAAAGCTGCTCTCCGGTGTTACGAATCCAAACTGCTGGGCATAGCTGGCGCCCACAACACCCTGCATTGCACTGGTGATCACAAACGCGATCAGCAGGTAACGGTAGATGTTGATCCCGCTGGACTTCGCAACGACCTCGTTGTTCCTGATGGCCGTGAGAGCAAAGTGCATTTTCCCGTGTTCAAACCATTCTGATGCCGCGATCGCCAGGACGCCCAGAACCAGCATGAGGGTATAGGTGGCGGCGGCGTTACCGCCGAAGATCACTCCCGAGAGGAGCGCCCCGTTTGGTCCGCCGGTGAAGTTGTTCCAGTTCCGAATGATGATCCTGAAAATCTCGGCGAGGGCCAATGTTGTGATGGCAAAATACATACCCCGAAGCCGGAGCACCACGGACCCGACCGCAGCTGCCACGAGAGCGACCACGACACCGGCCAGCAGTAACGTCAGGATCGGCGCCATACCCAACCACTTCCCGGCCATGACCGCCGCGTAGCTTCCAAGTCCAAAGAACCCCGCGATTCCAAAAGAGAGTTGCCCGGACCGGATGAGCATGTCCCAACTGACGGCAAGAATGAGGTAGGTGAGGACCGATCTGCCAATTGCCTGCGCATAGGGCCCCGCCAAGAGCGGAAGCACCGCAACAAACACGCCAAGCACACCGAACACCCAAAGGGCAATTACCGAACCGGTCGTGCGCGTTGGCTTCATGATGACCTCCGGAAGGAGCGGGTCATGATGACAAGGATGATCAGGGCGAAGAAGACCAGGGGTGCCCATCCGCTTCCGCCCGGAATTGCCTGGATTGAACTCTCCGCAACGGCGAGGATCAGACTACTGACAACGATCATTGGCAGATTCCCAATCCCGGCCATGGCAACGAGGCAGAACGACTTCATCGTGTAGGCTCCGCCGACAGCCGGAAAAATCGAAAACTTGGTCAGAAAAAATGTCCCGATGATCCCCATGAGCCCCGCAGCAATCGCAACCACGATGGTATAGGTGCGCTGCACGTCAATACCGATGATCTCTGCGCCGTTGGGGTTCTGGCCCACCGCAGTCGCCGCTTGTCCCAAACGTGTCCGTTTCAAGAAAAGCTGGAGACCGATGAGGACCGCAGCGGCCAAACCGACAAACAGAAAGTTATATGTTCCGAAACTCGTTTCTCCGATCGTTGCTGAGGCAGTGACGTAGTCCAACGAGATCTTGCGTGTCTGTGAAGTCGTCAGGAGATTGACGAGTTGACTCAGTACCATTGCCACGCCAAAGGTAAGGATGAGTTGGTTGAGCTCCGGCCCCTTGACCGCGTGTGAGATGGTGAGCTTGTAGATCAGAATGCCCACGCCGAACATAACCGGCGCCGTGATGAGCATTGCAACGAACGGGTCCACGCCAAGGCTTCGGCTCAGGTAGTAGGTGATGTATGCCGCCACCATCATCAGCTCGCCGTGGGCGAGATTGACGATGTGAACAACGCCGAGAATGAGCGCCATTGGCAGTGCAATGGCCGCATACAAACCTGCTCGCTGGACGCCGTATATGAGGACGGTCGGCTTCCACAGGAAGATCAGGACCGCCGCAACGACGACGCATCCTCCGAGGATGATCTGGAGACGTAGCGTCTTAGACATAGGTATTGCCCCATTGGTGGCAGAGCTGCCCCGGGCGCCCCGAGGGGCGCCCCAGCAGGGCAAGTCTGCAGTTCAGTCTTCTGGTGACTATCGGTCCGACCACTCCGGGAATGGGTATATCGGCTCCGCCGTAGCGAACTCAAACGGCCAGATGACTTCCTGGCGACCATCCTGCCACTGGAGAATCTTCTGGTTGCGAATGCCTTGATTGCTGATGATGTTGGACGGACTGAAGGTGATAATCTCACCCAGCGGCGATTCGTATGCAGATGCGTTCAGTTCAGCAATGACAGCTTCTGTGTCCAGCGTACCTGCCCGCTCTACCGCTTCGGCAATAACCATGATTGCAGTGTAGCCAAGAGGGGCGAAGTAGGTTGCCGGCTCCGCGTCGTACTTTGCGACGTAGGCATCGTAGAACTTCTGACTGACATCATTAACATCGTTCATTGCAGGCGCCCACATTCCGTAGAGGGTCACATTCTCAGCAAGAGCCGACTCGCCGAAGTCAGCGGGCCACCCTGGAGGAGCCCCGATGAACAGGGGGGGAACGAAGTTCATTGCCTTTGCCTGCTCCATGATCGGTAGAGCGTCAGGCTCCCATCCGGCCCAGATGAAAACATCCGGATCGTACTCTTTGGCCTGCTCCAGTACCGCGGTGTAGTCGCCACCGCCTGCTGCGGCCGACAGGAATGCGGCGCCGTCAATGTCCATGTCGGCAAACAACACCTGCGTTGCGGTAAATGAGGCGCTCCCGAACGGGCCTTCCTCGTATGCGAGGAACCACCGATCGATACTGATCTCCGAGTACTTCTCGGCAATAGCGTTCCATCCGGTCACGTAGCTGGCGCCCTGATTGTAGTCCCACGGATGAAGGTGGAAATACCAATCCTGGTCGGGGCCAATCGCCTCTTCAGCAAGGTGACTCGCGGCGCCGGTCCACATGGTGATCTTCTGGTACTTTTTCAGCGACGGAATCTGCCCCAGATGCACTCCGCTGGACATCCCGCCGACGAAAAAGTCAACGTTGTCCACGTTGGCAAGGCGCTCTATCGCAGTGGCGCCCTTCTCCGGACTGAATTCGCTGTCGATGATGACCAGCTCCACCGGCCGGCCGAGCAGACCGCCGCCGGCATTGAGCTCATCAACCGCAATTTGGGCGGATTTGCTCCCCTGGTTGCCGGTGATGTCGGCCAACGGCCATACGCCACCAAACTTGATCGGCTCTGCTTCCCCCTCCGACGTGGCCGTGGCAAACGCCAGACCACCCGAGAGCAGGATAAGCAGACCAACAAGAATCGTTCTTCCTCTCATGGTAACCTCCAAAAAAATAAAGGGTGAATCACTTCTCATTTTGCATTATGAGGGAGGATTGGGGATCTGTCAAGGATTAGTTTCAGGGCAAGCGCACATGAACATCCACTGCACGTGCTTACGCATGCAAGACGCCCATCCCGTCGATGTGCGCTTGCCCTGCCGCCCTCAAACATCGTGAGTCGGTCCCAGGCAACGCCAACGCACGGGAATATGCGGCCAACGAGTGATTCTGTAGGCATGTTCGTAGCGCCTCATGGCCACCGCTCGAGGTACAACCTCCGACGGCGCACGCGTGACCAAATAGTGCAAAGCCGTGGTAGATGGTAATTCACGCATGGACATCCCGCACCACCTTTTGCGACACAGCGCAAGCACCCATTATGAATATCTAT
>DAOWMR010000119.1 GCA_030642995.1 Spirochaetales bacterium | reverse complement strand
TGAGCCACGGTATTCGTTTGCGAACCAGCCTCCACACCGACGCATCGATATATCGATCCGCCGACCCTTCCATTGCTCCCATCTTGTAGACATCCTCGGTCTGTTCCTCCCGAATGACGTCGATCACGTCGTCAAACGTGATGATGCCCAGCAATCGATCAAATGCATCAACGACCGGAAGAGCGATCAGGTCATTGGCGTCGAGTATGTGAGCGGCCTCCTCCTGGTCCATGTCATCTCTGACCGACACCACCTCGCGTACCATGATGTCCGCTACCATGGTGCCGTCGTCGGTGAACAGGAGGTCGCGCAGACTGGTGACGCCAATGAGACGCTGCAGCTGGTCTACAACGTAGACGTAGTACACGGTCTCCACGTCCACCCCGTTGCGCCGGATGAATTGAATCGTGTGCCCAACCGTGACGTCCGGCCGAACGGCAAGGTAGCGCGGCGTCATCAACCCGGCGGCATCGTCCTCGTCAAAGCGCAGGAGGAATTGAGTCTCCTGCTTTGCCTCGGCACTCAACTCGTTCCAGACCGCGCTCCGGGCCTCAGGTGAGACCGCCTGGATGACATCAACAAGGTCGTCCGGGTCCATCTCCTCAAAGATTGTCCGGATATTGTCAATCGGGAGTTGTCGGATCAACCGTTCCTGTTCCGGCTCAGAGATGTTGCTGACCAGATCCACCTTCTGTTCCAGGTCCAGGTGAAGGAACATCCGCACCGATTCGTCATCATCCAACAGGGAGTAGAGATCGATGACGTCGTGATCAGCAAGCTCCTTGAGTCGCGAACGGAGTGTCTCATCGTTCAGGTCTTCAAATGAGGCGTGGATTTCTTCAACAACGTCACTATTCATAGCGCCTCCCACTCGCCAACCAGCAGAATCTCTCTCTCCAGCTCGAAGCCGAGCCTGTTCTTCACCTCGCGAGCGAGGTGATCTGAGACTGCTCGAACATCCGCTGCCGAAGCATTGTCAGCGTTGATGATGATATTTGCGTGCAAATCCGAGACCTTCGCTCCACCGATCGAAAACCCTCGCAAGCCGAGACTGTCAATGATAGCCCCGGATGGTTGCCCGAATACCCGATTGTTCTTGAAAACGCTTCCGGCGCATGGCGCGGCGAAGTGTCCTTTGGCCGTGCGATCGCTCTCGTGGTCTTTCATTTCCATCCAGAGCGACCGCGGATCCGCCGAGCGGAGTGAGAAGCCTACACCTGTCATGATTGAGTCTGCGTCCTGGAACGGGGACCGCTTGTAGGCAAAATCGTCAGGTTTCGGGTGGTAGCGGGACGGGTTTCCGGTTCGAGAGATCAAGTCCACGTGAGACAGGATGCCGGAGATGTCGGCATTGTAGCACCGGGCGTTCATCCAGACGGCGCCCGCCACGCTCCCCGGCATCGAATAGATGAATTCGAGTCCGCCAAGCTTGTGGTCGGCGGCCCAGGCGGCCGCCCGGCTCACGGGAAGTCCGGCCCCGACGCTCAAGACGGTCGCTCCGTTTTCAAGCGGGGCTGCGGTGATTGAGTTGAATCGCGACATGTCGATCACGACTCCCCGAATGCCCGCGTCGGCAACGAGGATATTGGCCCCGCCGCCCAGAACAAAGCAGGGGATTGACTTGGATTTGGCGAACTTCAGCAGTTCACGGATGTCATTTTCGTCGGACGGGATTGCGAAGACATCGGCCGGGCCGCCGACCTTGAATGTGGTGTGCTCGGCCATTGGTTCATCGAACCGGATCTCTCCCGAGATCCGGAGGTCCGCCGCGATGTTGATTTTTCGTTCCGACTTCTTTAGCCTAAGCACAAATCGATCTTACCCAAATGACCGGTTAATTTCTACGAGGAAACGAAATGGCGCTGCGACTTCACAATACACTCGGCCGAGAGTTGCAGGAGTTTGTTCCCCTGAATGATACACAGGTGGGGCTCTACTGCTGCGGCCCGACAGTGTACAACTACGCGCACATTGGAAACCTCCGGACCTATGTTTTTGAGGACGTGCTTCGGCGAACGCTCGAGTATTTTGGTTACACGGTGCGCCATGTCATGAACGTCACGGATGTCGGGCACCTCACCGATGACGGAGACGAGGGCGAGGACAAGATGATGGTCGGTGCCCGCGAGCAAGGCATGACTGTCTGGCAGATCGCCGAGCACTTCACGGAAGCGTTTTTTCGTGATCTAGACGAGTTAAACATCGTCCGACCCACGGTCGTCTGCAAGGCAACGGACCACATTGACGAAATGCAGCAGCTTATCGTGAAGCTGGAGGCCAGGGGACTGACCTATGAGTCCGGCGGCAACATCTATTTCAGCATCGACGATTTTCCCGGGTACGGCAGGCTCGCGCTCCTGGATCGGCAGAAACTCAAACCCGGGGCTCGTATTGTAGTGGACGATCAGAAGAAGAATCCTCATGACTTCGTCCTCTGGTTCACCAAGAGCAAATTCGGTCATCAGGCAATGCTGTGGGATTCGCCGTGGGGACGAGGATACCCGGGGTGGCATGTTGAGTGCTCGGCGATGAGTATGAAGTATCTCGGTGAGTCGTTTGATATCCATTGTGGTGGCGTTGACCACATCAACGTCCACCACACGAACGAGATCGCGCAAACGGAAGGAGCAACCGGACATTCATGGGTCACTTACTGGTTGCACGGCGAGTTCCTCATCATGGATGCGGAGCGCATGGGGAAGTCCGAGGGCAACGCGATCACCCTGGAAACCGTCAAGGAGCGGGGGATTGAGCCGCTTGATTACAGGTACTATCTCTTCAGCGCACACTATCGCACTCAACTGACCTTCTCATGGGATGCACTAGCCGGTGCGCGGAACGCCCGGGTGGCGCTCAATGGTCGGGTGGCAGATCTGGCCCGAGCCGCCGGTGAATCCGGCGCGTCGATGGTTGATGACCTCGGCGATGCGGCAGGGACTGCACGGAATGCGATGATTGAATCGCTTTCCGACGACATGAACATACCAAAGGCGCTCGGACAACTCTGGGCTCTCATCAAGGATGATTCGGTCCGGGCCGCCGACCGGCTTGGGGTGGCGCTGGACATGGATCGAGTGTTGGGACTGAGGTTGTCGGAGGCTTCCGCCGGCGGAGCGGCCCCACTGCCGGAAGATCTTGCCGCCCTCATCTCCGAGCGCGAGCAGGCCAGGGCACGGAAGGACTTCGGGCGAGCGGACGAGTTGCGTGACGAGCTCCGGCGGCGGGGTGTCCTCGTTGAGGACACGGCGTCAGGCACCAAGTGGAAGTTGGTGTAACCAGGATATGGTCAGGTTGTTATAAAGATGCAGCGGTCCGCACCGAGCGAAGATACATTTCGACTGGTCTACGACCATGTCTATCCAATAATTTTCCGGATAGCGTACCGGATCACCGGCAGTGTTGATGTCGCTGAGGAGTTATGCCAGGAAGCCTTCATCAAGTACTACGAACGCGTCGACAAGTTCCCCGATCGCGATCAGGCGAAGTACTGGCTGATTCGTGTCACCAAAAATTTGTCCCTCAACGTCGCGAAGCGGGTGAACCGCGAACGCAAGGCATACGAACGCGTTTTTCACGAGCCGAAGCGGCACACGAAGACCGGTGAGGAAGAGATCATTCGGGATGAGGAAGCTCACGAAGTGCAAGAGGCACTCCTACGGCTGCCCGAAAAGCTCAAGACCGTGTTAGTATTGAAGGAGTACGGTGATCTGAACTATCGAGAAATTGCATCCATCTTGGGAATTACCGAAGGTAACGTAAAGGTTCGGGTATTCCGTGCCCGCGAACGTCTCATGAAGATCCTCGAGGAGGATACGCTTGCGACCTGATGATGTTCTGATATCCGCATTTCTGGACGGCGAGGTGCCCGAGCAGTTTCGGGCTGAAATTGAGGCGTCCATTGAGAACGATTCCGTTTGCAACGCCCGGTTTGAACGGCTGACACGGTTGCGAGCAACACTTCATCGCCATGATGTTCCTGAACTCGGGTTGCGAATGACGGAGAGTCTGGCGAGTATCCACCGGCGTGTTGCGATGATTCCGCGATTCGGAGTAGGCCCGAGATGGCGACAGGTCCAGGTGCCGCTGCCGGCGATGGCAGCCGCCGCATTCGTGGTTGTTACCCTCGCCGCGGTGCTCGTGTGGAGTTTTCTGCCGAAGCCTCCGGCTTCAGCTCCGGATTACCTCGCTCAGGGACAGGACGTGGACGTGACCATTCGAGTAGATGACGCGGACATGGAGCGCGTTCTGCAGTGGCTTGCCGACAAGGAAATGCTCGGAGAGATCAGTATTCAGCTGCCCGAGCGTCAGTTCCAAATTGTGGGCGAGCCCGTACTGTTGAAGCCGGCCCGGCTTCCGGAGGACACCCGATAAGCGGGGGACATTCACGAATGAAGCGTGCGAGATCGATAGCGGGCATTTTCCTGCTGGCAATTGCCGCCACAGCCGGCGCCGTCGAAATCGACGACATCCTCCAGGCTGTTCTTGATCAAGCTCTCACCGTCCGGATCATAGCTCGCGTTACCGAGAACGGACGCGAGACGGTGCATAACTACGAACTCACGCAGGTCACTATCTCGGGTCGCGCCGTGCGCCTTCGGTTGGAAGGGGGCAATCTGACGATAGTTGCCGAGTTCACGCCGTACGAAACGGAAGACAGATCCATCCTCCTCATTGCCGAGGGGCAGATCTGGCTCACGACTCCGGGGAATGAGGTTGTACAGTACCGAACCTTACTGGAGAGTATTCCTCTTGAGCTTGGCGAAAGGGTTTTCTTTTACCCGCTCGGGCGGTCGGCCCTCGATATAGACCTCGAGGATGTGAATGGATCGGGAACTGAAGAAGATCGATTGAATATTGAGCTGGAAGTCCAAGTTGAGCCATACTCGGGCGCGGAAGGATAACCTCGACTCGATGTGGAAACTTCAGCTGTCTCAAGCGTCCTGGAAGGGCGGCATCCCAATTCTTCTATTCTTGGTCTTTGCCGTCACGCTCACCATTCTCGTGGTTCTCACTGGTCGGGATCCTGTTGTTGTCGGCATTGAGCCGGCGGTTGTGAAACCGGGAGATCGGCTCATCATCGACGGTAAGCATTTTGGCGACAGTCCGGGAACCTTCGTGCTGGCGGGAGTGGAAACCCCATCCTCCGCCTTCACCGAGTGGACCGACCAGCGAATTGTGCTGACTGTCCCTCAAGGCGCGGACTCTGGTCTTCTTTTTGTTGTGACCGACGGCGGATCAAGTGCAGGAACTCTGTTGCAGATGGAGAGTTCGGTTCCGCACAGCGGCGGAGCGAGTCATACGCCCGGGGCTCCTCAGGTCAGCTCGCTGCAGGAAACCGAAGTACAAATCGGCGATATCCTCGTGATCGAAGGGAAGAACTTCGGCACACAGCGCCGTGCCTCGCGTGTTTTGTTCTCTGCGTCAACTGACAGCGGATACGCCACTCCGGAACCTGCAATGATCTCGTACCCGGTGTGGACGGATGGGCAGATCCGAGTCCGGGTGCCGTCCGGCACGGAGTCGGGGTTCATCACGGTTGACACTGCGTGGGGTCGCAGCAACCCAATGAGACTCCGTATTGAACGCCCCGCCGGCCAACTGATCCGTACGGACAGATCGGAGATGGCCGTGCGGTACGGAGCCTCTGTTGCTGATGTACGTCTGATTGACGACGAAAAAGGAACCCCCGGCGCTGCGGACGTGATCATGTGGCTTCCGGAGGCACAGTCCGGACTCGCGCAATCCAATGTTCGTTACCTGACGCCCGGTCCGGTCGCCCGCTCAGCGATGATTCGTGACAGGATCTACGCGATCCGATTTGAGGATGTGGATGAGGCATTCTCGGCCGAGGCTCTGCGTACGGTTGTTGCCGATCGATTCGGATTGCAGCTGGAGATCAACCCGTCACGTGTGTCGCCGGTCTACGAGACGCAAAGCGGCTTCTTTGCGTACTACACCCGCTCTACACCGCTCATTCCCGCCGCCGACGAAGCGTTCGCGACCGTCGCCGCAAGCGTGAGGCGCAATCGGGCCAGTCCCTACCAAATCGCGCGGGCCACATACGATTGGATTCTGGACTACATGGACTATGCACTCTATGCCGAGGACCGGGGCGCCATCGCCGGGATCAGGCGGGCATTCGGCGACGACTACACCTATGCGACCGTTTTTGTCTCGGTGCTCCGAGCGGCCCGGATCCCGTCCAGGATCGTCGGTGGGGTGCTCATCAGTGGTCAGGGCGACGCGTATCCTCATTTCTGGGCGGAGTTTTTCGTCCCCGCACTTGGTTGGATACCCGCCGACCCGTCGCTCGGTGATGGCGCGTTTCCGGCCGGCTTTCCCGAGCCGGACGATCCATCGCAGTTCTATTTCGGCAATCTCGATTCATTCCGTCTGGTGTTTCACTACGGATTTGCCGAGAACGGACCGGACCGACGAGACGGGCTCCGCTTCACGCCAACCGACCCATACAGCGCTCAACGCAGCTACATCGAGGCCGGTGAGTCAATCGATAGTCTGACGGTGAATTGGATTGGACCCCGTCTCATTGCTATTCGCAATCGTTGACAGCATACGGGCCATCTCATATTGTCGGGGAAACGCGACATCCAAGGGGACGACATGATCAATCTTGAATCGACTGATCCTGAAATATTCGAAGTACTGAAACGTGAAGAGGCGCGGCAACGCGGGAAACTGGAATTGATCGCAAGCGAGAACTTTGCGAGTCGAGCCGTACTGGAAGCGGCAGGGTCGGTACTGACCAACAAATATGCGGAAGGATACCCGGGCAAGCGTTACTACGGCGGTTGCGAAGTGGTGGACATCGCAGAAGATCTCGCCCGGGATCGGGCCAAGCAGCTTTTCGGCGCCGAGTATGCGAATGTCCAGCCCCATTCGGGTAGCAATGCGAATATGGCGGTCTACATGACGCTTCTGAAGCCGGGCGACACGATTCTCGGGATGGACCTCTCGCACGGCGGGCACCTCACCCATGGTAGCCCGGTCAACTTCTCCGGGAAGCTGTACAATTTTGTGCACTATGGCGTGGATCCGGACACCGAACTCATCGACTACGAAGCCGTAGAGCGGGCAGCGAATGAACATCGACCAAAGCTCATCGTGGCCGGTGCTTCCGCGTACTCGCACTTCATTGATTTCCAGCGGTTCCGGTCTATCGCGGACGCAGTTGGTGCGTTCTTCATGGTCGATATGGCTCACGTGGCGGGGCTGGTTGCCGCCGACGAGCATCCGTCGCCGATACCGCACGCTCACTTTGTGACAACAACGACCCACAAGACACTGCGCGGGCCGCGCGGTGGTTTGATTCTCATCGGCGCCGATTCTGAGAACACACTCGGAATCATTGCGCCGAAGTCCGGGCGTACAAGGATGTACTCCGAACTGGTGGATTCAGCGGTAATGCCGGGGGTACAGGGCGGGCCCCTGATGCACATCATTGCGGCCAAGGCTGTCGCGTTCAAAGAGGCGCTGAGACCCGAATTCAAGGAGTACCAGAAGCAGGTCCGGAAAAACGCCGTCGCCCTGGCCGCCGCGCTCACCGATGGCGGTGCGCGAATCATCTCCGGTGGTACCGAAAACCACCTCATGCTCCAGGACACGACCCCCTTCGGGATCTCCGGTAAGAAGGCCGAATTGTTGCTGGACAGTGCGAATATCACCGTGAACAAGAACGCAATTCCCTTTGACACGAAGAGCCCGCTCGTCACGTCAGGGATACGGATTGGGACGCCGGCGGTAACCACTCGGGGCATGAAAGAGCCGGAGATGGGTGTGGTGGCGGAACTGATTCTTGAAGTATTGCGCTCAGAAGGCCGAGAAGAAGTGATAGGGTCAGTTGCCGGGCGGGTGAGTGAACTCTGTGCCGGGTATCCTCTCGCAG
>DAOWMR010000060.1 GCA_030642995.1 Spirochaetales bacterium | reverse complement strand
CCGCAAGGTTCCGTGGGTTCGAATCCCACTCTCTCCGCGAAAGGAAACGGCAGTAGCACTGGAGAGGTGCGAGAGTGGCCGAATCGGGCTCCCTGCTAAGGAGTTGTATCCTTTACCGGGTACCGTGGGTTCGAATCCCACCCTCTCCGAGCGTTCATGTGACGTGGGCGTCACCAGTGCCCATAGCTCAGCTGGATAGAGCGTTAGGTTGCGGACCTAAAGGCCGGAGGTTCGAGTCCTCTTGGGCACGCGAAGGCGACAGGGTTTGACTCTGTCGCCCTTTTTGTGCATTCGCAGTCTATCGGTCCGGTAGTTCGTACTTCCAGAGTCCGGACCGCGTGGTCCGAATGCCGGTAATTGGTTCTGAGAAGAGAACCGCATCGCCCAGGATCCAGTGGTGGTAGCCTTCCTCGGCCCAGTTCGATTTTGCGTTGTGTTTCACGTCCAGGAGCGTGACTCTGCCGATGATGGCATTGACCAGGAAGAACGGCGCTCGGGGGTCTTTCCGATGTCGGCTGTAGACATCGCTGAGCAGCGCATACTCGTTAACCGCCCGCTCCGACTGTGCCTCCTCGTTCTTCAGGACTATTTGGACTCCGGCGTCGGCAATTCCAATGAACCGACTGTTCCTGTCCATTTCCTGAATGGAACTCAGCAACTCGTTGAACTCGTGAATCACGGGGACCGGGTAATCATCCAGCGGGGGCATGCCGCGAAGCGAGCATCTTCCGGAGGAATGGATGTAGAGCGGTCCCCGATAGTCGGTCCCGAAGCCGCGGTTCTCAACGTCCTTGATGCCGGAACAGATCAGGTAAGACAGTGGATTGGGTACGGACAGACAGCTGACTTCCATGGGAACTCCTCTCGCGCTTCAGTGTACCCCATCTTGTTGAAAACGTGAGGCCGTTTCAGTAGACTTTGATCTCCACTACGGAGAGGTGCGAGAGTGGTTGAATCGGGCGGACTCGAAATCCGTTGTGCCGCTTTGCGGTACCGTGGGTTCGAATCCCACCCTCTCCGCTCATGACGGCGCGCACGAAACGTGATGGGAGAGATGACCGAGCGGCTTAAGGTGCACGCTTGGAAAGCGTGTGTACCTCTAAAGGGTACCGTGGGTTCGAATCCCACTCTCTCCGTCGCCTCTTCAGCGTTGACGGTCAGGCCCCGTGCGACTGATTATCGCCGAACCCCGTCAGATCCGGAAGGAAGCAGCGGTAGGTGACCGGTCAGGGCGCCGCGGAATGCTTGGCTTGAGCTGGAGAGGCCTTTTTCACTCTACAGAGGCTGCAGAGAATGGAATATGAAGTAACAGCAAACCGGAAGCGTCCCCGCAGCCTCGATGGTCTGGTGGGGCAGGAGTTTGTTGTTGCGAGCCTCCGAAACAGCCTGCAAGCAGGACGAATTGCTCATGCCTATCTCTTTGCAGGCCCACGCGGTACCGGAAAAACCTCCGCGGCACGGATTCTGGCGCGGGCGCTGAACTGCCCGGCCGGCCCGACGCCTGAGCCGTGCGAGGACTACGACGGGTCCGACGAGATTGCCCGTGGGACCGCAATCGATGTCATTGAAATTGACGGCGCCTCGAACACCTCGGTCAACGACATTCGGGAGATCAAGGACGAGGTCCTTTTTGCTCCAACCACCGCGCGATACAAGATCTATATCATCGACGAAGTCCACATGCTGTCAAACAGTGCATTCAACGCGCTGTTGAAAACAATTGAAGAACCGCCGCCATATATCGTGTTCATTTTTGCCACCACCGAGATCCACAAAGTCCCGGCCACGATTCGTTCGCGGTGCCAACAGTTCAATTTCCGACTCATCCCCACTGATTTGATAGCGGAAATGGTCAAGGAAGCCGCCGCGGACCTTGAAATCACCGCCGACGACGGGGCGATCTTCTGGATTGCGAAAGAAGGCACCGGATCGTTGCGGGATGCCTACACCCTCTTTGATCAGATCGCCAGCTTCTCGGAAGGACACATCACTCTCGAGAAGATCCGCGACAAACTTGGTCTGATCGGCATGGACAATCTCAACGACATCGCTGAGGCGATCGCCGACGGCGACGGACAGCGTCTCATCGAACTCACGACCATGACCCTTTCCCGCGGCGTTTCCGTTGAACAATTCGTTATTGATCTGGCCGAGTATTTCCGCGGCGTTCTCTTTGTCAGAAAGGGCGTCCACAAGGAGACGATCCTCGGTCTTGCGCCGGACCAGTTCTCCGGCAAGCTGATCCACACGCTCTCGGACACCCAGGCGGAACGCGCGCTGGAGTTGCTTCTTGGACTCTATCGGGTTATCCGGTACAGCCTGAACCCTCGGTTTGACCTGGACCTTGCTGTGAGCAGGCTTGCGTCCCTTCGCGACTTCGTCACCCCGCAGGAAGTCCTTCAGTCGATCCAGGACATTCGGGAATCGATGACGAATGACGACGCCGGTCGCCCGGCGGCAACACACGCGCCGAGCACGCAAAACGAGACGGCGGTTCGCGAAATGAGTGAGCTCACTCCGGTTCAGGTCTCGGGTGTTCTCGACAAAATCAGACATACCAAACTTGCACTCGCGAGCGCCCTTGAGAAAGCGGTGGAATGGAACATCGGTGACACCGAACTTGCAATAGTCTTTGACAGTGAGTACCCGGCCAACGCGGCGCGTGGCGAAGAGGAGACGATTCGCACGGTAGTTGCGGACATAATCGGCCGGCCGGTGCTCGTGCGGATTATCGTGAGGTCGGAAGCTCCGACGGATGAGGATGTTGCCGCCGGCGCCAGGCAGGACAGCCAGGCGGAAATGGTGAAACGGGTGTTTCGCGGGGAGATAGTCGAATAGGTAGCTTATGAATCCAATGGAAATCCTGAAGAATGCACAACAGCTCCAGAGCCGAATGAATGAGGCCCAGGGGCGGGTAAAGGGAATCACCGCGAGCGGCTCTGCCGGTGGCGACATGGTCAGAGTCAGTATCACCGGAGAGTTCATCGTCACGAAGGTGGAAATATCACCGGAGGCGGTTGATCCTGATGATCTCAAGATGCTCGAAGACCTTGTCCTTGCCGCATTCAGTGATGCGGTCTACAAGGTGAAAGAGAAGGTCCAGCAGGAGATGTCCTCGGTCACCGGTGGACTCAATCTGCCGCCGGAACTGTTCGGACAAGGCTAGAGCGGTGTCCGCGACCAGCGACATCCTCACCCACCTCATCAAGCAACTCTCGCGTCTTCCGGGTATCGGGGCAAAGAGCGCGGCCCGCATCGCCTACTACCTGCTTCAAGCCGACCGGGCTTACACCGAATCTCTCTCCGACGACATCCGAGAGATCCAGCATCGGATCAGGCGATGCAGCGTCTGCGGTTCGTTCACGGAGGCCGACCCCTGCGATGTGTGTTCCAACCCTCAACGAGACCGTTCGCGAATCTGCGTCGTTGAGCAACCGCAGGACGTCCCTGTCCTGGAGGCCTCCGGGGCCTTTGCCGGACTCTATCATGTGCTTGGCGGCGTCATATCCCCAATTGACGGCATCGGGCCGGAGGATCTCTCGGTTGCGAAGCTGATAGACCGCGCGACCGATGTCAGTGAGGTAATCCTCGCGACGAACCCGACGGTTGAGGGTGAGACCACGGCGCTCTATGTGGCGAAGCTGCTGGAAGAGCGGGGGATTCCGGTGTCGCGGCTCGCGCTCGGGCTTCCTGTTGGTGGTGATCTCGAGTACGCAGATCGATTGACAATTGAACGGAGCCTGCGAGGCAGGACCCGCCTCACTACCGAGTTCTGATCACCTTCCTACGAAGGTGGGAGAATATTCGTCGAAGGGACTTCGACAAAACCAGACCGCAGCCCATCCATGAGAATTGCGACGGTTTCATCCAATATGCGTGGAAGAACGGTCTCCTCCTCCGGCGAGAATCGTCCGAGCACATGATCGTGAAGATCTCCCCTGCCCGGGCGCCCCACCCCAATCCGTAACCGCCAGAAATCCCGGGTGGAAAGGCTGTTCGCAATTGAGCGTAGCCCGTTGTGACCGGCGAGCCCGCCGCCCATCCGGATTCCCACTCGGCCAAAGGCCAGCTCCACATCGTCATGGGCCACGAGCACCTCATCCGGGGCATAGCGGAAGAACCGCATGGCCGTCTGGACGCTCTCACCGCTCAGATTCATCATGGTCTGTGGCTTCAGGAGGAGAACGGAGATGCCCGAGAACGCAAATTTCGTCCAGGCCGCCTTGAACTTCTGTTGCCAGTTCCCGGCGTCGCAAAACGGTTCACGATCCAGGAGCATCCACCCGGCGTTATGGCGAGTCCTGGCGTATCGCGCGCCGGTGTTTCCGAGGAAAACGAGCAGCTTTGGGTTTTCGTTGGCGGCCATACTCATCTATAATGCAAAACACATGCTAGTATCGACTATCCTCGGCGCAGATATTGGATCGGTTTCCATAGCCCTCGTGGAGATGGACCGGGACCGGCAGGTTGTTCGGTGGGAATACCGGGCGCATGAGGGCAAAGTTGCCCAGGTTCTCGGTGATATCATGTCCGAATGGACGGCAGACCGGTCAACCGAACGTGTGCGCGTCGTGGCTGCAACCTCCAGCTCACCGCGAATTCTGAAATCGACCTATCGGACCGATTGGATAACCTCCCACGTGGCCGCTCACCGGGCTATCACCCCGGACAACCAACTGCTGCTGATTATCGGTGGAGAGCGATTTGCGCTGATCCAGTTTGACGGTGACGGGCACTACCAGAGCAGCCGTGGAAACTCGAGTTGTGCGGCCGGAACCGGCGGGTTCCTGGACCAGCAGTCCCAACGCCTCGGACTCCTCGACGCCGCCGAACTCGGGAAGCTCGCGTTTGAGAACACCGGCACTCGGCCGAAAGTCGCTTCTCGTTGCGCGGTATTTGCCAAGACAGATCTGATTCATGCTCAGCAGGAAGGCTATTCGCTTCCGGAGATATGCGACGGTCTCTGCATGGGGCTTGCCCGAAACCTTGTCGATGCCGTGATCACGGGGACGCCCCCGGCCGGCGGCCTCTCCATTGCGGGTGGCGTTGCGCTCAACCAAGCCGTCGTTACCCATGTTTCCTCCCTCCTCGATCGAGAGGCCTTTGTTCACGAACTGGCTCCGGCGTACGGCGCCTACGGGGCCGCTCTTTCGGCCTTGGAGGACCGGGCGCCGGAGCCAGAATCCCCCATCAAGCTCACGGATCTGGTGACTACCGATGTCGGCGAGCGAACCTCCTTCTCCGAGCCGCTAACCCCGCCGGCCGGCTACCCGGACTTCACCAGTCATGAGCGTTCCGTTATATCTCCGGATCTCGTCGGAGGCCCGGCGGTGGAAGTTGACCGGTATGTCCCGGCGGCTGCCGGCGCCGACCCTGAGCGGTTTTTCCTCGGTGTGGACATTGGCTCGACAAGCACCAAAACAGTCCTCATGGATCCCGAAGGCACGGTGCACTGGGCGTTCTACACGCAAACGGCGGGCAAGCCGCTCGAGGCAATCCGTTCGCTCTTTGAAGTGATGCACGAAACCGGTGCGGTGAGTGCCCCAATCGCCGGCGCAGCCTGCACCGGTTCGGGACGCAAGTTCGTGGGGGCCGTGATCGGTGCGGACATCGTGCTTGACGAGATCACCGCCCATGCCCGCGCGGCCACGGAACTCAACCCGGAGACGGATACGATCATTGAAATCGGCGGCCAGGACGCGAAATTCACCACGCTGAGGAATGGCCGCGTCACTTTCTCCCAGATGAACACGGTTTGTGCAGCGGGCACCGGGAGCTTCCTGGAGGAACAGGCGCACCGGCTGAACGTTCCGTTGACCGACTATGCGGATCGGGCGATGGGTTCGCCGGCGCCGCTCACCAGCGATCGGTGTACCGTGTTCATGGAGCGAGACATCAATCACTACCTGAACAAGGGATACGCCACCAGCGAGATTCTCGCCGCGGTGCTCCACTCGGTTCGGGAAAACTATCTGCATAAGGTTGCCCAGCGCAGCGCGATTGGTTCCCACGTGGCATTCCAGGGTGCTACCGCGAAGAATCTCGGACTCGTGGCGGCATTCGAGGAAGAGCTCGGGCAACCAATTACCGTTTCACGGTACTGCCACGTCACCGGCGCGCTCGGCGCCGCCCTGATCTGCCGGGACGAAATCGACAAGCCGTCGACTTTCAGGGGCGTCGGAATCTATCGGAGCGACATACCGGTGAGAAGCGAGCGGTGCACCCTCTGTACGAACAACTGCCGGCTGACCATCGCAGAAATCGGCGGTGAGGAGGTCGCATACGGATTCCTCTGCGGGCGTGACTATTCAACACACAGTTTCGTGTCGGCAAACAAGAGCGGGTTTGACCTCATGGCTGTCCGCAAGAAGCAGGAACAACTGGTTGCCAAGGCCCCGCGGGCCCTCAGGACAACGCGCAGGACCGACAAGGTGGTCGGAATCCCGACCGGGCTCCATCTTGCCGAGGATCGGCCGTTCTGGGAACGCGTCTTTGCCGAACTTGGCATACAGACGACGACAACCGTCGGGTACGCGGATGCGGTGAGTGTCGGCAAACAAGTCGAGGGAGCCGAGTTCTGCAGCCCGGTAGCGGCGTTCCACGGACACGTTTCCTATCTCCTCGAGCATGCCGATCTTGTCTTCGTTCCGGTGGTTTTGGAGACCGAATACACCGGGGAGCGGAAGCTCGCCTATTGCTACTACACCCAGTTCACCCCGTCGGTACTCGCCGGGAGTCTCCGCGATGAGGATCGGGATCGATTGCTGATGCCGGTGCTCTGGGGTCCGGGGCGGGACACGGCGGGGGAACTCAGACGGGTTTTCGAGCCGTACTGTGATCTCCCCGTGCCGGAGATCCGGAACGCCTTCCGCAGAGCGCGGGAGGCACAGGAGCATTCTCGACTTGAACTTCATAAAATCTTCGCCGAACAACGCGTCCGGGACGATGTGAACGTCGTATTGCTCGGACGGCCGTACACCGCCGTTGATCCCACCATGAACAAAGGAATCCCGGATATCATCGGAAAGCTCGGCGTTCGAGTATTCTACCAGGATATGCTCCCGCCGGGGCTTCCGAGCGAGGACACGGGCAAGCTGTTGGAGAGCGTCCACTGGCGATACGCGGCGGACATCCTTCTGGCTGCCGACATCGCCGCGCGAACACCGGGCCTCTACCCCGTGTTCATCACCAGCTTCATGTGTGCCCCCGATGCTTTCTGTGTTGATGCCTTCAAGCGCATCATGGATGCCCGCGACAAGCCTTACCTCATTCTCCAGATTGACGAGCACGACTCAAACGTGGGCTACGAGACCCGGATTGAGGCGGCCATTCGAGCGTTCAAGAACCATCATCAGGAAAGCGCCCGAAGGCCCATCCATCTCGGTTCAATCATTCACCGGTCGGATGTGGAGGTTGCCCCGGATCTCGAGAGTGTGATTGGCGACAAGACCCTCCTGTTGCCGGCCTGGGACCCGATAACCTCACCCATGCAGGCGGCAAATCTCCGGGCGAACGGCATCAATGCCGTCACCCTGAACGAGACGCCGCTCTCAATCCAGAAGAGTATGCGACTGAATTCAGGCCAGTGCACCCCGGTGAGCGCCATTGCCCAGGAGGCCATGGACTACGTTCGCGAGAACGATCTGGACCCGGCCAAAACGGTGCTCTGGATGGGTCAGGCCAAATGGACATGCGGGATCCAGCTCTATCCCCGGTTTCTCAAGGGCCTCTTTGTCCAGGAGGGCCTGGGTGATCTGGGCGTCTATGTCGGGAACTTCGCTTACCTGGATATCTCGCCGGCCGCGTCCGTCGGCACCTACTTCGTCTACCAGTTCGGAGGCTGGATGCGCAGTATGATGTGCCGGATTCGGCCGTACGAGATCAATCCGGGCCAGACCGACGAAGTGGTGGCCCAGTGGAAGAAACGACTCGTGACGGTATTCGAGGGGAAGGAAAATCGATACGAAGCTCTCAAAGAGATGGTCGCCGCCTTTGATGCGATACCGCGTCGCGAAGAGAAGCGGCCGAAAGTTGCCATCTTCGGTGACCTCTATGTCCGCGACAACGATGTAATGAACCAGGATCTCATCCGACGGATAGAGGAAGCCGGTGGTGAAGCGGTGACGACGCCGTACAGCGATTACGCGAAGATCATTGTCGGGCCAAATTTCGGGCGGCTGTGGCGTCGACGCGAGTACATGCTCCTGGCGAAGCAGCGCATTGTCCTCGCCGCAGTCCAGCAGCTCGAGAAACGGTATCAGCGGGAGGTTGAGCACTACGTCGGTCCGCCGGTGGAATGGCGGCACCCCGGTGTTGCAGACGACCTCGGGAAGTTCGGCATGGTGATTGAGCAGGAGGGCGAGTCCTACGAGAATGCACTAAAGATCCTCCATCTCATCTCCCGATATCCGGACCTTGCGCTGTTCGTGCAGACGAGCCCGGCCTTCTGTTGTCCATCTCTTGTGACCAAAGCTCTGAGCTCGGCCATTGAGAAGATTGTCGGCGTGCCCATCGTGACGGTGATCTATGACGGGACCGGGGGTGACAAGAATGCAGTCATCGTGCCCTACATCAAGTTCCCGCGTGGTGCAAAAACCGCTTGAGAAAGGGTGTTCGCCTCCGTAGAATGAATATATGAGACGCCTCTTTCTGATTTTCACGGTTGTGTTTGTCGCCGGCACAGTGTGCGCCGAAAACATCTCGGTTGTCACCGTCGATATTTGGTCAGGCCTGACCTACAGCGGCGTGCTTCGAGTTCGCGAGTACGAAGACCGCGCGGCCCGCGAGTTCCGTTACGATCTCCTGTCCACCGGGCTCTCCGCGCTCGCGCCGGACATCATTGCCATTCAGGATGCCAACCCACTTCCCGCCTATGTTGAGCGTCTCTCGGAGGATCTCGGCTACGATGCCGTATCGGCGGTTCGTCAGGCCGGAGTCCGAATTGGCCCTGTTGGTCTTCCAACGAATCTCCGTGAAGGCAGCGCCCTGCTGGCCAACCGGGAGCGGACACTCACCCAGCTTGCCACCCGTCAACTCACCGGGGGCGGGGCCGGAAACGTGGCGGCGTTCCAGTTCGGCGCCGCGAGCAACATCGTCGCTGCACAGCTGCAGGTTGCCGACCGCCCGGTCTACGTGTTCACCACCAGGTGGACCCCGTCACCCCACGCGAACCGTGATCGGATGCGGAGTCTCGTGGATCGATACAATTCCGGAGATCTCTCCGGGACCGACCTTCTTGATCTGATGGGGGAGGCGGTCGACGGAGGGGACCGACGCCTTGAAGAGGCGGAGAAGACCCTTGTTTTCATCAATGAGACCGCCGGCCGGGCCCCCGTTATCCTCATGGGGAGTTTCCACGCCCTGCCGGATTCCGACGAGATTGAACTCCTTCGTGAAGCCGGATTTGTGGACGTCTGGCAGGTAGTTGGACGCGGCGCCGGGGTAACCTATCACCCTTCGGCCAATACCAATATCAGGACCTTCGGTCTCTCCCCCTCGGACGAGCCCGAGCGGATTGACTACATCTTCATCCGGGGCGACGATATCGCAGCACGAAGCGTTCGGCTCATATTCAATCGACCGACCTATGGAGTCTTTCCGTCGGACCACTACGGAGTCTACGCAGAGCTTCGGATTGATCCGGCCGAGTAGCGGTGCCCGCGTTTTTCACAATCGACACCCTTGATCCCTGGCACAACCTGGCGGTTGAGCGGTACCTCTTCGAAAGCTTCGTTGGGCCGCGGCGCCCCAGGCCGCAACACCCCGGTGCCGGATCAGACCATGCTCTCCTCGTGTGGCGCAATTCGCCGTGCGTGGTGATCGGTCGGCATCAGAATCCGTGGGTGGAGTGTGACCTGACGCGAATGGCCGCAGAGGCGGTACCGTTGGTGCGAAGAGTCAGTGGCGGAGGAGCCGTCTACCACGACACGGGAAACACCAACTTCACCTTCTTCGGGATCGATTCAACCTACGATCTGGACCGGCAGTTTGGCGTCGTAATCGCGGCGCTCGAGTCCCTCGGCGTTCAGGCCCAACGGAACCCAAGAAACGACCTGGTGGTCGGCGACCGGAAAATATCGGGCAACGCCTTCCGGCACACGAGGGGGCGGTCCCTCCACCACGGCACTCTCCTTGTTTCCGCGGATCTGGACAGACTTACCGCGTTCCTCACGCCGCCCGCCGCCGCCGTGTCACCCGATCCCGGGATTATCTCGAGCAAGGGCATCCCAAGCGTTCGATCGAAGGTCATCAACCTGACCGAGGCCCGCGCCGACCTTACGCACGTCACGCTCATTGAAGCGCTCCGAGCCGCATACCGAGCGGAGTTTGGCCCAACGGATCCAGCATCGCCGGCCGACAACAACCCCGAGCAGATAGCCTGCTACGAGCACGAACTGAGATCCTGGGAGTGGCGATTCGGGAAAACGCCCACCTTCGACCGGCGTGTGACCATCGGTACATCCGAGCGCGGTCCGGTCGCCGAACTTACCGTCACGGTGCGACACGGCCGCATAGAGAAGGTAGTCGCCTCGCCGGACACGGCGCAGGACGCCGCCCGTGCCGTGAACGCCGCGGATAAAACCCTGCGCGGAGTGCGTTTCGTGCGCGAGGAGATCGTGGCGCTCGGGGG
>DAOWMR010000277.1 GCA_030642995.1 Spirochaetales bacterium | reverse complement strand
GGAAAGGAATTTGAGATCTCATTTGACAAATCGATGATTGCGGTTAGTATGGAAGAACCCCCGCACACATTGCGGCTCGTCTGGAGGGATTCCATTGGCTGACATCGACACGAACCAGGCAAACGAACGCGCCTTGAAGAAACTGCTTGAGGCAGAGCCACACTGGGTGGATCTGGGCATAGCACAGGATGTGGTCCCCGGTATGAAAAAGAACCTCATCCTCCACGCCGGCCCGCCGGTTACCTGGGAGAAGATGTGCGGGCCCCAACGAGGGGCCGTGATGGGGGCGTTGATCTATGAGGGATTGGCGTCCGGTCCGGAAGAGGCGGAGAAGCTCGCCGCCTCCGGAGATATCGATTTTGATCCCTGCCATCATCACGACGCCGTCGGGCCGATGGCCGGCGTGGTATCAGCCTCGATGCCGGTCATCATGACCGAGAACAAGGCGCACGGTAACCTGGCGTTCAACACCCTCAACGAGGGAATCGGCAAGGTGCTCCGGATGGGAGCCTACTCGGAAGACGTCATCACACGCCTCCAGTGGATGGAGAAGGTGATGTTCCCGGTACTGAAGCGCGCCATCAATGCGCTGGGCGAAGTTGATCTCAAGGAGATCATGGTTCAGGCGTTGCAGATGGGCGATGAACTCCACAATCGAAGCAGGGCGGCGTCTTACATCCTCTTCACCCGGATGGCGCCCTACCTGTCGGAGACCTCCAACGATGTCACCGAGACCAACGACGTGTTCCGGTTCATGGAAGCGAACATCCACACCTTCCTCGGCTTTGCAATGTCCAGCGCAAAGGCAAGCCTGGACGCAATCCGGGACATCGAGGGGTGTTCGGTCGTCACGGTCATGGCAAGGAACGGGACCGATTTCGGGATTCAGGTCTCCGACACCGGTGATCAGTGGTTCACCGCTCCGGCAGCCGTTCCGGACGTGCTCCTCTTTCCCGGCTTCACCAGGGAGGACGTCAATCCGGATATCGGTGACAGCGCCATCATGGAGACCCTCGGCATCGGTGGATTCGCTATCGCTTCCGCTCCGGCAATCACCACATTTGTCGGTGGCACGATGGATTCCATAACCCGACGGATGCTCGCAATGTACGACATCACCGTTGGAGAAAACGACGTGTATCAGATCCCGTTCCTGGACTACCGCGGATCACCAACTGCTATCGACGTGCGCAAAGTCGTGAAAACCGGCACCGCACCCTTCATAGACACCGGTGCGGCACACAGGAAGCCCGGGATCGGGCAGGTTGGCGCCGGACTGGTGGACGCCCCCATGGAAGTTTTCGAGAAAGCGGACCGAGCCCTCAAGGAGTGAGACATGACGAATGAGCAATTCATTGAAACATTTGACAAAGCAAAACAGTACGATCTGACTCAACCGTTGAGCATCTATACGCCACCGCTGCCGCACGACCACTCGCTTCAGGTTCACTTCTTCAAGCGTGTGACCGGAGCGCACGGCGGCGGTCAGGGCGCCAATGGCATGATCCTCAAATGGAGCAACACCGTCGGGACCCACCTCGTGGGCGAAACGAGTTTTCACCTCGGCGCTCGAGCAATCAGCGACATCCAGCTCACCGAGCTCGCCGGTGAAGGTGTGGTTGCAGACATCTCCGGAGAGGTGAGCGACTACAGCCTGTACACGCCGGAGATGATCGAGAGCAAGGTGGATCTCAAAGAGGGTGACATCCTGATCATTTACACCGGATACAGCCGGTATTCCTGGGAGCGACCGGATTCCGACGAGTTCGGCTACCTGGTGCGGCATCCGGGCCCATCTCCCGAGTTCTTCGATTGGGCGATCTCCAGGAAGCTGAAGTGGATTGGCGTTGATTGCGGGTCGGCGGAGCATCCGATGAATACGCCCACCCGCCGGTACCACGAACGCGATTTCGTGAAGGCGGAGGCAAAGCTCAAGAAGGAGCACGGGAAGAGCTGGGACGAGATGTTCCCGCAAGGTGAATACTACGAGGTCACCCACAAGCGAATACCGGACAACCATCTGCTCTTCGTGGAAAGCATCGGGGGCGAGATCGCGAAGCTGGCCAATAAGCGCGCGTGGATTGTTGCCGATCCCATTCCCATGCAGGAGACTGAGGCCGCCTGGACCCGCGTCATGGGGTACACTGCGCCCGACGGAATGTCCAATGTCGATTTCCTCGCCATGATGCACAAGGTCAAGCGCGTGGACCTCACGAGCCCCTTCGGTATTCGCACGCCGCAGTGGCTGAACTACAAGCCGCTCGTTGTGGAGTATCACAAACGGGTGGGCGGTCAGCAGTTCGGCATGGGCCGAAACGGTACGATCTGCGAGGCGAGCATCCACCTGGCCACACACATGGACGGAGAGATCCATTTCTTCCCGGCCGGTCGTCCAATCGGGCAAGTGCCCATGGATCGCTGGGTTGGGCCCGGCATCGTGGCTGATATTTCCGGAGATGTGAGCAACTCCAGCGTTTACACGCCGGAGATGGTGGAGAACCAGGCAGAGGTACGTGAAGGAGACATCCTGATTCTCAAAACGGGCTGGGCGAAGTACGGATGGCCGAGCAAGGAAGCGGACGAGTTCCGCTACATGGTTGAGCATCCGGGCCCGTCACCGGATTTCGCCGAGTGGGCAATTGAAAAGAAGATAAAATGGATCGGCGTGGACTGCGTCAGTGCCGACCATCCGATGCAGACAATCATGCGGCTGTGGCATCCAAAGACCTTTGAGGTGGCAAACCAGAAGCTTATCGACACATACGGGAAAGATTGGGACGAGATGTACCCAATTGAGCACTACTACCAGGACATGCACCTGAATCTCTTCCCGCACGGAATCGTCCACGCAGAGAACTTGAGTGGAGAGATTCTCAACGTGCCGAGCGGTCGCTACTACATCGGCGCGTACATGCCGAAGGCAATTGAGGTAGAATCAATGTGGGGGCGCTTCGTGCTCTGGGAATACTCGGAGTAGGGGCTCTTCACAGATTAATTTATTCAAGCCCCGGAGGGGTCGATGAGGTCGACAACCTGCCGGGAGCAAGGGGGAAACATGAAGAAGTTACAGGTACTCGCACTGGTCGGGATTCTCGTCCTTGGCCTTGGCGCCACGGCGTTCGCCACTGGTGGGGAGGAAGAAGCAGCCGCGGAGACGCAGGTGAAGTTCGCCGCCCTCCTCCCAGGGTCAATCCAGGACGCCGACTACAACACAATTGGCTACGTGGCGCTGCAGGAGGCCGGACAGGCTCACGGTGCTCAGACCGCCTACAGTGAAAAGGTCGCTGTGCCGGATGCCGAACGTGTACTGACCGAGTACTGCGTTGCCGGATTCGACATAATTTGGGTACACGGCTCACAGTTCAACGGCGCTGCCGCGAAGGTTGGTCCCGAGTATCCGGACGTCACGTTCATCATCGAGGTGGATTCAGAACCCGCAGACAAGCTGCCCAACTTCTGGTACATGGACCGCAACTTCTATACCGGTTTCTACGTCCTGGGATCGCTCGCTGCTCTGACCACGGAAACCGGCAAGATCGGCTACATCGGCGGCCTCGAGCTCCCGTTCACGCGTGCGGAAATCAACGCCATACGTCAGGCTATTCGTGACGTTGGGTCCGATGCCGTGCTCGATTATCTCTACATTGGTGACTTCAATGATCCGGTGAAGACGCGGCAGGCTGCCGAAGGTCTTATTGCAAACGGGATCGACGTCATCATCAGCTCGGTCAACCTGGGCAACTACGGTCTGTACAACGCCGCCAAGGATGCCGGCGAAGGTGTGTACATCACGACGAAGTACACCGACAAGACAGACCTGGCTCCCGACAACTTCCTCACATCCGACCTGTTTGATTTCAAGGTCCCGTTGACCGAGATCCTCGGCAGGTTCATTGATGGTGAGAAGGGCGGGTTCCTCTATCTGGACTACGGTGACGGTATGGCACGGGCCACGCAGTTCCCGATCAGGAACGTGAGCGACGCGGTGAACGCACAAGTCCGCGAGATCGCCACTGCGGTTGCCGCCGGCGAAGTCAATATCGTTCGAAACCAGCAGGAGATCCTGGACTAACCACGGATTAGTGCATGGGGTCCAATTGGGCCCCATGCTTCCGCATCCAATCGCGAGCGCATCCTCAGTCGATACGGCGCACAGGAATGGACATGGCAGGCGAGTTGATAGTCGAACTGATGGGCGTGAGCAAGCGCTTCGGAGGGGGGCGGGCTCTGGATGACGTGGATTTTGCGGCACGAAAGGGGGAGATCCACGGACTCCTCGGTGAGAACGGCGCCGGAAAATCGACGCTGATGAAGATCCTCTACGGGCTGTACAGCCCGGACGAAGGCACCGTCAAGATGAACGGGGAAGAGATCCACATTTCCTCCCCGTTTGACTCCATCCGGAGCGGGATTGGCATGGTACATCAGGTATCCACGCTGGTCCCGGAGTTCACCGCCGTTGAAAATGTCATCATGGGCACGGACGGCGACACTTACTCGCTGCCGCTTGATCGGGAACGGACCAGGATAGGAGAACTGTCGGACAAATTCGGACTTCTCTTCCCCCTGGACACCAAGGTGGTGGAACTCTCGGCGGGGATCAAACAGAAG
>DAOWMR010000110.1 GCA_030642995.1 Spirochaetales bacterium | reverse complement strand
CTAGAAGAGCGCGATCCTGTAGAGACGAGACTCCAATCCTCCGTTGAAGAGCGGGAGTTTGGCGCTTGTTCGCAGTCCAATGTGTTTCATCGCGGCGCGATTCGCCGAGAGAATCCAGGCGGTCGACCCCCGGTAGTGATGCTTTAAGTGGTCACCGAGGCGGCCGTAGAAGGCGGCGGAATCTTCAAGCTCCATTCGTTCGCCGTAGGGTGGATTGGTCAGAAGTATTCCCCCGGTGTCTCCCGCCGGCTCGGCGAAGAAATCCCGGTGATCAATGGTGATCAGGTCCGACACGCCGGCTCGCTCGGCATTGCGCCGTGCCACCTGAAGGACTGCTGCATCCCTGTCCGCGCCCCGTATCGGAGGGGATTGAGGGGCACCGCCATCCCCATCAGGTACCTCTTCAGGTTCCGGTCGCCGCGGGGAGCGCAGGGTCGCGCGAAGCTGTTCAAACGCTGTGCGATCAGCTCCCGGCCAACGGAGAAAGGCGAAGTCGTCTCGTTGGATGCCGGGATGGACGCCCGCCGCGATCAGCGCTGCTTCAATGAGGATAGTTCCCGATCCGCAGAACGGGTCAAGGAGGGGCGATACGCGATCCCACCCGGAGAGGAGAACCATGCCGGCGGCGACCGTTTCGCGCAGCGGTGCAGTACCTGCCTCAGTGCGATATCCACGGATGTGAAGAGGTCTGCCGGTGCTGTCCAGGGAGATCTCAGCCGATCCATCGGCCACATGGGCGACCACGCCAATGTCCGGGGCCCGACGCTCTATCCTGGAGCGTTTTCCTGTCCGGCGCCTTTGAACATCAACGATCGCGTCTTTGACTCGGAGAGTGGCAAAGCGGGTGTCGCTTACGTCCCGATCCGAAGAGATGACGGTCACGCCGATTGAGTAGGTTGGTGGGGCCAGGCGGGGCCAATCTATCCGGGAGGTGAGCCGGTAAAGCTCGTCGTAACTTCGGACGCGACCGGCGGTCACCGGCACCAGAATACGGGAAGCGGTGCGGAGCACGATATTGGCCTCGGCCGGAACGAATCCGGACCCGGCAAACCGGACGGCCCCCGCTACGCCGGAGGTGACCTGCCAGCCGCGGTCCGTGATCTCCTTCTCGAGCACGGTTTCCAGGCCCCCCGCGCAGGTTGCGATGAGCGTTGCGTTAGCTGATTGCACGCTCATACACCCGGTGACGCTTGAAGACCGACGCACCAACGGTGAGCAGATCTTTGAGCATGAGATCTGTCGATTCATTCACCTGACACATCTCCGCATCGTCAAACGAGTATTTCTCCGAACCTGTCGTGCTCTTGGTGAGTTCGGAGTAGAGGAGGGCGTTCCCTCCGAGTCGTTGATACTTCTCCAGTATTCCCATTCCGTTGAAGATGATCTTTCGAGTCTTCTTGTTCTCAGTCAGCAGGCGCAGGATCTGTATGGGGCCGAGTTTGCCCCGATTTCGTTGCATGGCGTCACTCAGGTCCGGGAATGAAAGAATGTAACCCACAATCTCCCCATCATAGCGGATCACCTTTTCGAGATCGGGCTTCGCGATCATCAGGAGGTCACTCTTGAGTGCCGCCAGTTCATTGTCCGTGAGGGGGTAATTTTCCGTGTGGTCGGCAAGGGTTGGGTTGTAGAGCGCGCCAATTTCGTCGGCGACTTGCCGAAGCGCGCGCTTGCTTTTCATCTGGGAGACGACGAGTCGGCCACGGGAGCGGACCATGTCGGCAATCGACTCAATGCGATCGGGCAACTGGAACCCGTGGGGGTCGGCGGTGAGTGACAGGAGATCGAATCGCTTGGAGAATCCGGCAGCCTCATAGTGGCCGGCGTAGTAGTCGTAGTTAAACACCATCATGTTCATGGCGGCGCGGTGTTCGAATCCCTCAACCAGCACGCCGCCCCCCATCGTGGCGCCGGAAAAGAGCGGGCCGATGAGGGTTTCCATACCGTGGTCCCGCGCCCATTTTGTGACCGTATCAAAAAGGATGCGACCGGCCGACTCGTCATCCTCAAAATCGGCAAAGTAGAAGTGCGCGCACTTCACGCCGTGTTCCTCGTTGTACAAGTCGTTCGCCAGCGCAACGACGCGTCCGACGGTGCGGTCACCCGATTTGAAAAGAAAGAATTCCCCCGGAGAATGTTCGAAGTAGGGGTGCTTGCGCGTGATGAGCTTGCGCATGTCAAGATCGAACGGCGGTACCCACTGCGATGCTTCGCGGTAGAGACGTTTCGGGTAGTCAATGAACTCCCGGCGTTGTTTCGCGGTAGTGACAATCTCTGCTTGAGCATTACCCATCCTGATGACCTCCCAGCCCGCCGGATTCGTAGAGTTCGTACAGTGCTGCACCGACATCATTTTGCGCTTCGCGAACATCCCGCGGAGAGAGATCTCCCGCCTTCACGAGACTCTCGATGTCTTCATCCAGCATGGTGGCCGCCCGCTTGCTCATATTCGCCGACACGGCCCGATGGACACTCTCGTCGGCACCGATGAGGGAAATTGCCAGCGTGCGCTGATTGACGGCATGGATGAGTTTCTGAATCGTCCGCGGGGTCTGGAGCGGAATGGAGCCGAACGCATAGAGTCGTTCCACCATCTGTTCGCGAATGTCTTCCGGAAGCTTGGCCAGGACGCCGTTCTGCAGAGTCTGTGAAAGGCCCGACACGATGCTCGCAGCCGAGGCGAGGGCGGGCCACTCCTGTTCGCCGGAAGGGGGCGCACCCGTTCGTTCGAGGTGGGCGCGTACATCGGCCGACAGCTTATCGCAGGCGGCCCGGACCTTCTTCTGATGTGCGGCATGAACCTCAAGAATGCGCAACGATTGCCGCGCGAGCTTCAGCTGTTCGTTCTCGCGCTCCCCTTCGGTCGACTGCTCGCGTGACTCCTCGGGTGCTTCATTCATACCGCCATTCTACTCGGGTTCGGGCATTGAATCGATGGGTCTACTTCCCGTCTTCAACCCGCGTCCCGGAGAAGGTTGTCGTGTACCCGCTCACCGTGGTCACCGTGATCTGCACTTTCTCGCCGTCAAAGGCGTGTCGTAACCGGGTCCACCACGCCTCACCGATTCCGACGAAAATCAGTTCCAGGTCTCCGCTCGGAGTCCACCCGCCGCGGAGGCCCACTTCGGCGTCGTTCACTCTCGTCACTTCGAAGCCATCGGGCGAGCCTACCCGGTAGAGGTCGTTTCTATCCTCGTAGTGTTCCGTGAGTGTCTCAGCCGAGCCGTCGGGCCCGAACTCGAATGTCAATGCCGTCATGCCGAAGACGTTGGTCTCCAGGTTGTAGGTGCCCGACCACGCGTCAAATCCATCCGGCGGGCTAGAGCAGGGGACCGCGTCGGTCTGCCGGTTGGCATCCGGCCCGCTGCCACTCGGGTGCGAGTAGGCGGCAAGCGCACGCTTAAGGCGGTCGCTCGGTACTCCGGGAGAGCCGGTCGGTGGAGTTGCAGACCGGGCGGAGGTGGGGTTATCGGCGATTGCGGGCAGGATGTGCCGGCGATAGAGAGTTTGCGGTACGAAGAAGTCATTATCCTGAAGATTGCTGACGAACACGACAACAAGGTTCATGTCGGGATTGACAATGAGATACTGTCCCGCGTAACCGAGTGCGTAGGCTCCATCATCCGCGATCCACCACTGATAGCCATAGCCGGGTTGAAGCGTGGCCGCCTCCATATGTACTGTCCACGATTCGTCGATCCAATCTTCCGTAATGATCTGTTCATCTCTCCACTTGCCGCCGTGGAGATAGAGCATTCCAATCTTTGCAAGGTCGGTCGGGAGGAGTCTGAGTTCCCCCCCAGCCAATGGAAACGTTGCCGGGGCTCTGCGGCCAACGAATGTCGGCTATTCCGAGCGGCGCAAAGAGATGCTCACGGGCAAACGCTTCCGTGGACATGCCCGTTGCCTGTTGAATGGCCGCGGAGAGGAGAAAGCTCGTGATATTGCTGTAGTCAAAACGGTTCCCGGGACTGGTCGCGATTGGACGAGAGAGTGCGTGGGCCACCCAGTCCGGGCTGCGCCGCATGGCCGTGAGACCTTCCCATCGGTAGAGATAGGAGTCTCGTGTGTCCAGTCCGGTGGACATCGTGAGCATGTTGGCGAGGGTGATTTGGTGTTTTGCCCCGCTCCACGCCGACGAATCGGCTTGTGGAAAGAGCTCTCCGAGGCGCATCTCCGTCCCGGCGAGGAATCCTGATTCAATGGCAATTCCAATGCATGCGCTGACGATGCTCTTCGTGCACGAGTGGATGATGTGACGTTGACCCGGGCCGAACGGTTCGCGATAGGCCTCGGTGATGAGGTAGCCGTCCTTGACAATCAAAACGCCGTCAATGAGATAGCCGCCGGCGGTGATGGACTCAAACATTTCGGCGAGCCCACTGGGGTCAACGCCTACCGAGTGAGGTGAGGCAGTTTGCCAACCGTCCGTCGGCCAGTATTGGGGCGGTGAAACGGTCTGAACCTGGCTGGTGCAGGCGGCTGAGAAGAGGGAAGCGCAGAGAAGGCCTCCGATGAAGAGAGCGCGGATGGTTCGTACCAGGGTGTGGTCTGTTGACGCACTATTTCCCGTAGTGTTGTTCCCATGTCCAGCCGCCAGCTGGTTCCTGGTGCATGGCGACGAAGGTGCCGGCACACTTTGCCATATCTCCGCCGGCCTGGATCGGACGGTGGACGGTGACGGTCCCGGCGTGGATTCCCTGATCCTTGAGCTCCAGGTAGAGACCATGTGCGTAGTTCCGAATTGCCGCCTTTGCTATGGAGTGCGGAGCCCGTGTTACGGCTGGGTCAATGCCGAATCCGCCGCCGGTGAAGAACAGTGTTCCGGATCCGCGTTGTTTCATTCCCGGCAAGACTGCGGCAACGGTGTTCATCGCAGCGTAGAGCATGATCGACCATGTCTCTGCCATATCATCCGGCGTCACCTCGCTGTAGGCGGCCATGACCATGTTCGCAGGATTGTAGATGACGAGGTCAGGCAGACCGATCTCCCGCTCGATTCGGGCGAATCCTTCAATAGTTGCCGCCCGATCGGTGGCGTCGAGGGCTATCTGATGCGCCTGGACACCCTTCCTGCGCACATCCGGTGCGATTCCGTCGGTGGTGGCGGTGTTCCGTGAAATGAGCACGATATCATGCCCGGTCTGAGCGAAGGCCTGGGCGAGACCTTTTCCGATTCGTGGGCCGGCTCCAACAATAGTACAGACTGGCATAGTAACTCCCTTCTGTTTGATACGGATCAACGGGTCAGCGAGCAGTGCTCTCCTGTCCCGTCGGGATCTTTCCGGTGAGGACAAATTCCCCGGCGGCCGGCGTGGAAACTTTCTCGCCATTGGATCCTCGAATCACGATACGGTCCGATGTCATTTGAATGTCGGTCACCGTGCCGAACCCGGGTCTAACTCGGAGTACTCCCTGGAGGTAGTTCACCACCGTGGGCTGATCCGGGTGAAGCTGGATTGCGGTGGGGATTCCGTGCTGGTTCACGAGGTTTGACTCCGCGGCGGCCGGCAATCCCTCGGCCAGGAAACCGCATACCTCCTCAAGTCCGATGCACTGGTTCCGACCGAGCCATGGCGCCCCACGGCGTCCGCCGTCTTCAACCCACATGAGCGTTGTCGGCAGGACCCTGGCGTCTTTGATTGAGAACCAGAGATAGCCGGCTTCCTCCGCGACTGCCGCGGTCCAGCCGTATTTCAGAACAGGGTCTGCATTCAGGCTGAGAACGTCGCAGAAACCCGACACGCCTGGAAAGACGCCGTAGTCCAGAGTTGGCGGAGATTTCCAGATTGTCGGAACCTTTTCAAGTTGATTGAACTCAGCAAGGGGCGGGAGCGCAAAGTATTCGTCGTTCACCATCGCGCCCTCAGGTCGCGGGGCCGTCAGTCCGAAGGTGAATCGGGAAGTGGAGATCCTGTATTTGCCCGCCGGGGGTGGTGCAAGGGTTGCGTGGTGTCCAAGGGGCACTTTCTCTGATCCGCCTTCAATGCGGTGTTGCGTATAGATGACCGGTTCTCCGGGGCGGAGCCAGACATCCTTCGTGACACGCGACTCGGGTGACGATACCTGCATTTCAAGCGTCAGATGTGCGGCGCCTGATTGCTCGGAGAGTTCAACGAGGGTCCATGCTCGGGTTGCGGTCTCGCCGTGAACGGTGTACCGCCCGTCGGTCGTGGCATTGGCTCCGAATGGCATGCAGAAGAAATCACCGCGGAGAGGGACGAGAACAGGAACGTCAATTTCAAGCCCTTCTTCAGCCCAAGGCGCCACGTAGTACGGCCGAATGGGCCGATCGGAGTCGGCGAAGAAGCTCACGAGAGCAATCATCCCGCCGGTCTGCGTGATCGCAAGCTCTACGGTATCACTGCGGAATTCCCACGACGCCTGACCGTGGATGAGTCGTGTAGCGTCTCTCATGGCGTCTATTCTACCCTGAGGCCGCCCGACGTGTCGTGCGGTTTTCCGATCACAATGGATCTCGCCTGGAGTTTCCGGGCCGGGGACGCGATTCAAATGGAGTTGGGTCCGTACGAGCCCGGGAATCTGGTTGCCGGATCAACCGGTGCAGGTTACGGCGACGTATACCGGTGGAACTACGTCATCGGCACCGGTGAAACGTGGAACGGTCCCATAGCAGAGTTCTACCTGATCAAGCCGTCGGATTGGGAAGGAACACTGCCGGGACTGAAAACCGTGTATGCGGGTTTTTCTATCGACGTGCTCTGTCAGACCAACTATGCGCCGTCCCTGGGTGATCGCTTCTCACTTCGAACGATAGGCCTCGGCGTGGGGAACTATTATTCACTGCACGACGAGATCGAGGAAAACTCGTTTGCACGCCCCATTGCCGTGGCAGCCTCGTGGAGCTCAGGTGAGTGGAAGCCGATCGGCAGACGAGCCACGCATCTCATTCTTTGAGCGGCAGATCTCTCATCCGACCCGACCCGCTAAGCTACTCGTCTTCGCTCTGTGTATCAGGCGCCTTGGTTGAGGCGTCAAGCTCGCGCTTCAGTCCGTTGAGGCGATTTGACAGGAGATCAATCTCCTCCCGTAGGAGAGCCTCCCGTGTCTCAGGGGTTTCCGCACCTTCATTCCAGTAGGGTTCCCCGAAGCCGGGAGCGAAACGTCCGCCATAAGCGTATCCTCGTCCCAGACCCCGGCCGGCACCGAATCCACCGGCCCCGCGATAGCCTCCACCCCGTCGGCCTGCGCCGAAACCCGACCAGCCTCTTGCGCCGAAGCGCCGGCCGAATCCCAGACCCAGGCCGCGTCCGGCAACTCCGCCGAGAGGGTTCTCGAAACCCGCGGTTTCATAGCCGGCACAGTACCCCATTGCTCGTCCTGTCATGGGACCGGCACCATCCGGTCCTTGTCTGTTTCCTCCTGGCATATCATCCTCCATATTGTTTCTCGCACTGCTCACACAGCCCATAGAGCTGGACAACAGTACGGTTTGTGCGAAATCCATGCTGCTCGGCCGTCATTCGCTCGAGTTGCGCGATGACAGCCTCCGTATCATCCGTTCCGGTAGTGATCGGGGTGGATCGTGAGCAGTTCGTGCACACGAGCACCACCCGGCGTCGCTGATCCTCGACGGGTCCGAGCTTGTAGCGAGCCTTACCGTCACCGGTGTCCACGCGCTCCGCGATGCCGATCTCCGCAAGCATCTGTAGTGTTCGATAGACCGTTGCGATCCCGACTCCCGGGTTGTCGGCATAGACGGCCATGTACACTTCCTCAGCACTGAGGTAGTCGCGGGCAGATTCAAGAACGCTCAGTATCACTCTGCGAGGACCGGTCAGCCGGTGGCCATGCCCGCGAAGCCGACCCCCAAGCATACCTTGCTGCGGGTCTCGGAAACCTCCGCCACGGCCCATGCCCTGGCCCCTCCCGGGTCTTGGCATTCATGACTCCTTACTGATAATCATTATCAATACAAGAATACCACGAATTGTCCTCCGAGTCAAGAAATTTCCGGAAAGTTTCGTAGTCAGAGCCGCCACTCAGCGGAGATACCGGCAGTTGCCGACCAGCCCGCATAGAGCGGATCGTTTGTGAACTGGCCCGAAGCGTGTTGATTGAAGCAGTAGAAGCTTTTTGACGGTATAGAGATATCGTGAAACAACCACCATTTTGTCCGCAAGCAGGGTGTCCGGCACACTTCCAACCGCCGGATCCACAGTGGTACGTGCGATCTGGAACTTATTGCACTCGCCGTTCAGGTCG
>DAOWMR010000198.1 GCA_030642995.1 Spirochaetales bacterium | reverse complement strand
GTATCGCCGAATAAATCGCTCTTCTTCCGGAGTGACCTCATCCCAATCACCGGCTGCTGGAGCAAGATCCGGGGAATCCTGTGAATCGGAACCGGTCCGAGGAGAGGCGCCGGGGTCGTCTTCGGCCACTGCCGACGAACCCCCGAGGATACCGTTGGCCTGCAGAGTCTGCCTGACCGCGGGTACGTTCACACGGATCGTCAGCTCGTACACCATATCACCATCGATCAGGGAGCCATCCTTCCGGGTCATCTCGAGTGTCTCGTTATACACAAAAGCGTTGGGGTTTCGCGTGTCGTAGAGGACTTCATCGAGAGTTGCCGCGTTGGCCGCCTCGGCCTGCGGACCGATCAGGTCAATCACCGCTTTTCGGACGGCGTCCATCTTCGCAGCGTTCATGGCCTCACCGAGGGTTTCACCACGACCGGTGCCGGCATACACGTCGGTGGCGGCGGGTGTCCCCGGCGCGGATGTGCATCCTGCCAGTGCAATGGCGAAGACGGCGGCCGCCGCGAGCAACAACAGGTTGAGGGTTCGTGTCCTTCTCACATCAACTCCTACCTAAACGTAATACCGCCACCGATGAGGAGGCCACCATAACTGGCGAGCGGGCCGTCGAGCCTCGCCACCGAATTGTCGTAGATACTCCCCCAATAGACGAACCCGGCCTCAACATACAGCTGAATGTCCCTGGTTATCAGGACGGAGCCGGTTGCGCGAATCTGCCCCCCAAGGTGGGAGAGATAGAAGCTCTCGAGCTCGTCATCACTGCTGAGCGGGACTGCCCCACCGACGCCGATTGCGCCACTCGGCGTCAGTTTCAACCTTCCGAGATAGAGATTCCACTCCCCACCGAGAAGCACGTTCACCGGGAGCAAGGTCTCCGCGAAGAGACCGCGGAAGGGGATCTCCACGGCAGCGAGGGGTCTCAATGCGTAGAATCCCCGGCTTGCGACGGCACGAACTCCGACGGTGTAGGTGACGGGATGGAGCCCGTCGGTGATCGCATCAAGATACCCGGACAGCTCAATCCCGCGGCGGGCGACTTCCTGGAGCTGATCCCCAACCATGGCCCGCGGGTTGGCGTACAAAATCTGTCCAAGGCTGAACTCAGCCTGTACATCGCTGATCACAATCAGGCCGGTCTCGGTGCCGGCGATATGCCCGGTTGAGAGCACCCGGTTTGAGACAATGGCGTACTCGTCCCCAGGCTGAAGGCCCATGTTTCTGCCGAACTCAAGAACCACTTCGCGCCCGTCGACTTCCAGAATACCGGTCTTGATCTGGAACTCCGGCATGCTGCGCAGTTTGAAGGAGAGTTCCGACGATATGGCGTCCACCGCTTCCTTGACGGCCACCTCCGGCACATCGTCCACACCAGTGGTTGTGATGAAGAACTGACCGAAGGTGGTGAGGTTCTCTACATTGATGAAGCTGAAGGAAGTCTCAATCTCAGCTTCAAAGGAGCCGTTTTCCAGTCGGGTCAACGAATACCAGCTCACCGACGGGATAACCACCACGAAGCCGCCGACCAGTTGCTGAAAGTCGGTCTCGGTGAAGGTCTCCTGACCCAGGAGGACCGCCTCCGGAAGCTCCGTTTGGGATCGCTTGAACTCGGTCAGGACATCAATGAAATCGTCTACTCCCCGTTGGGTGAGACGCTGATTCATTCCGATGATGTCAAATCGGCCCAGGTTGATGAAGGTACTTCGAATTCTCTCGTCCACGGCCCCCAGGGCACGAATGAAGAGCTGATCGATCTGCGGATCGCCCGAGCCCCTCAGTTCAAGAGTAACCGAGCCTCGGCGGCCCCGGATCTCCACCTTGAGGTTCGCAGGCGACTCGGTGATGGGTTGACCATAGTAACTGAGTCTGAAGATTGCGATTTCCTGACGTTCCGAAAACTCCTGACCCACCGCCGGAATCTGCAGGCAGACAACCAGGAGAATAAATAGAACGCGAAAACGGGTCCCTCTCACCGCACACTCCCCGCGTTGATGAACGTTGCAGAGTCTATACCAAACTGTATCTGAATTCTACGAGCCTACCGAGACCCTACAGGTCCGCGACCGGCTCTTCGGCGGTCGGTTCGGTCACTTCCTGCGGCTCGAGGAGCGACGCAGGAATTTCCGGGTGCTCTCGCCAGGCCACGACGCTCTCCACGGCAATCATCGCAGGATCGTCACCCAGCTGCAGGACCTCCAGTCGAAGACCGGTGAAGTCGGACCCAGAGGCCAAATCGATTTGGACTCTCTCCGCAGTCGGCCCATCGACGATCAAAAACGAATCGCTGTGGATGAACTGGAATTGAAGGTCGGTGCTCTCCGATTCAACATCGGAAGCCGTGAGTTCCGCAATGAGATCATCGCTGTCTCCGCGGTAGAAACGAAGATGAGATCCGGGAAGCGCTTCCACCGATACGGTGACGAACAGCTCTTCGGAGCTGAAACCGAACACCGGGAAGAGTGCCGCAGCTCCGGAACCAAGTATCAGGCGGCCCGTGTCAACCTGAGCCTCTCCGTCAACCTGAATGGCATCGGGCAGATCACTTGCCTCAAAACCTTCGGCATAGACGAGTTTCTCACCGTGGATCTCTTCCATGGCCGAGCGAAAGATGCCGGTGTCGGGCGAAGGTTGGTCGCCGTCGTCCCGGAAGTAGATACCGAACTCGTCAATGATACCCACGAGTCCGCCGGCGATGCGCGCGGTTCCCGGCAATGCCATCCAACCGTCTTCAGCCACAGCCGACGGTTCAGGCAACATGAGAGTGCGGGCATCCCATTCCACCGTTTCAGACAGCGTGGCTACGCCGTCCACGTAGAACTGCACGATCGTCACGTCTTCAACCGGCAGGATTGTGACGGTGATGACTGACGTTGCTCCTGTCTCAATTGTACGCTCACCGGACACCGCCCGGACGGCACCATCCTCAAGACCAAGAACGAGCCTGCCGTCGGCTTCAATATCCAGTTCCAGGAACGTTCGATCTCCGGATTCAATGCCCGCAAGATGGACGAGACCTGTGAGTTCGTCCAGTCTCAAACGGAACGAGAGGGAGAATGGTGAAAGCCGGCCGTCACGAACCGGGAGGACAAAACCATCCAGCTCAAAGCCGTCATCCCCGTCAAGTCGGTAACCGAATATGTCGGAGTCAACCGCAAGGGTCGGATCGCCAAGAGTACGAATACCAAGTGAGGCGGATTCAAACAGAGTTGTTCTTGCCCCGCTGTCCCGCACATCGCCCAGGAAGTGGTACAGGGCAAAGTAGTTCCGTTCCGGCGTCAAATCCGACTGATCAAGAAGCGACTCCGTTGATACGAGAAGTTCGGTTGCGTAGGTGACAACCGCGGGCACCAACCCTTCACTGAGCGACGGCACTGTGGGGAAGAGGTTGACGCGGACGGTGTACGCCCCGCTCTCGCCGGGGACCTGGATCTCCATGGTCGTCCCGGTTTCGGTCAGGAGTCCGTTGCGGATGAGTTCGTCGTCCAGATACCACTCGATGTAGGGATCAGACCCCAACGGTACGTCAAGATTCAGACTGAGCAGTCCGGTTGATCCAGGGTACAGCGTTGCGGGAAACGAGGAGATCCCGAGGAGCATGAATTGCCCACTACTGATGAAGAACGGAACATCTTCGGTTGCAATGACCTCATCGCCGTCCAGGTAGGTCGTCCGGAGAATGAACAGCCCTTCGCCAAGTTCCGGAAGAAGCAGCGGCGGAAGTTCGTCGGCCTGGTCAACTGATTCGTAAATCTGTTCGCCGAGCAGGACACCGTCAACGTCCAGGATCTCCACAAGCAGACGATCGGCCGACTCAGGATCGCCGATGAACACGGGATCCCGTGCCACGCGCAGCGACACCTCGGAACCGGGAGCGAGGATAACTCCGGCCTCAATGGTCTCCACGCGCACTTTGGCCGGTTCGTCTACGGGCGCGAGAAAAATGGCGCTGTCACCGCATGACGCCAACGCGAGAAGAATCAGGGCTGGGAGAAGTCGATAAAGCCGCCTCATCTACGTTCCTATACAATATACTACCACATTCTGATTGAATTCCGGGCGAAAATCGCACGGGGCAGGGCGAATGCACATGGATGTCCGTAAGTTGGCGCTTGCGCAGGCGAGAAGAACCCTGCGGTTGTCCGGCTGAGGGTACTCAGCCCGCAGTGTGACCTTCGGCCAACTGCACGCCATTACCACAGAAGACTCTGCGGGTCCTTCTCGCCTGCCGCACCACCAGATTCCCTGATGTGCGTTCGCCCTGCGCCAGCCGGTGGATCCGGGCTCGGCGGTTGGCTCTGCTGTATGTCAGTCCCAACCCAGTGCGGCCTTGGATTCAATCGCTACACGGGCATGCTGGCCACGGATGCTACGACAGGAGGGTCAACCAGACGTTGTGCAAGCTATGGAACTTGTTATGTCATTCCAGCTTTCCTATCGGAATCACCACAACCGTGATCGTGCTATTCTCAGTAGGAGCAGACGGAGGTCCACATGGGAAAGCGCAAATTCCATCCAGATATCAACACCTTCTACGAGGCAGAGGCCGAGATTCTTTCCGCCCGGGTCAAGGGGGTTCGCGCTGCAGTGGACCATGCAGGGGAGAAGGGCCGGTCCAACGAGATCAGCGTGTCTGGACTGCTCAGGCAATACCTTCCTGCCGAGTATGGTCTGAGTACTGGCTTTGTTGCATACCACGACCTCAATTGCGTGCGGAATGGGCAATACGATGCGTCAAAGGACAAGATTCATCTCTCCGGACAGGTCGATATCATCATCTACGACGCACTTCGCTCTTGTCCTCTCGTTCGGCTTGATGGGTGCGATGTTTTCCCCATCGAGGCTGTCTACGGCTATGTGGAAGTGAAAACGTCGATCTCCTCGGCCTCCGATATCAGACGCTTGCTCGCCCAATCAGCTGATCTGCGTAGACCAAAGCTTCGAATCTACTATGGGACCAGTCCCGGAAATCCGACCGGTGTCGACATCCATCCGTTGCCGAATTACATTTCCGTCCGCTCCTTCATCTTCGCTTTTGACGGAAGCAAAATAGGCAGCGAGGACGTAATTGCGAAGTCAATCTGGACCCAGGCCAAACGATTCAAAGGGACCGATGCATTCATCAGCGGAATGTACGTGAATGACTGCGGATTTTTCGCTCTTCATCCTGTAAACACGGCCACCGACCCTAGAAACGGCATGGTCATCATGGATTCCAAATCACCGCTCATGACGTTCAAGAACCGGATGATCCTGGATTTGTCGCGCTTTCCTCGAGTCCCGCCTGGATGGGCGCCGGCAATAGACCTCTATCATCGAAACGAAGATGATTCGATCCGGCTGGGCCCTGTCATAGACATTGCGGCCAGCACGTAGACGGGACCAGCATAATATGACTTCGAGTAGTCAGCGCGGTTATGCGGTGGCGTTGTGTCTGTCTTCCCGTCTTTTGTTCCAAAGTCCGAATGCCTCTACGGCGTTTGACCGGCACCTCGCGCCGCTACTCAAGTCAATCGTTGGATTGCAGGTGTGGTAAACGACTCACGTGGCTATCGATGAACACTTGGGCCAGGTAGCCGGGCGGTTCGGCATTGCTGCTGAGTTACACCCCCTGCTGCGTACGATGAGCCCTGCCGGGAGCTAGAAAATGATGATGAGGCAACGGAGTACCCTCAGCGACACAACGCAACCACCGGACGCGCGCATGCGCAGAGCGAACGCATATCAGGGAAGGAGGTGGTGCTTGCACAGGCAAGAAGGATCCGGAGCGTCTCCACAGGCGCTCTTGTGCCGAGGACAAGCGCAGGGTCATTCT
>DAOWMR010000232.1 GCA_030642995.1 Spirochaetales bacterium | reverse complement strand
GATGCCGTCGATAAGCGATTTGAGGCCGTTGATCAGCGGTTCGAATCCATCGACCGGCGGTTTGAGTCCATTGACAAACGGTTCGCGCTTCTTCAGTGGGTGATGGGCGTCGGATTCGTGACGGTCGGCACCCTTGTCACCGTCTTTGGATTGCTCGCTTAATTCTGCACAACGTGACCGCGTCCCAGCACGATAGCCCCTGCCAGTATCAGAACCACACCGACCCATTGTCCGACAACCAGGTGCTCTGCGAAGATCAGTACGCCGCCGACGATCGGCACGACGATGAAATTGCTCGTGAAACTCGGGATGATCTCGATTGCCCGTCCATGTCGATACGAGAACTGCAGCACGATCATAGACACCACCGAGAGACCGATCCACACCAGGGTGATTGGATTTGTCGTGAGCGAGGTGAGGAATAGGCCGATCCCGTCGGCAATCGATATTGTTGCAGTGCCGTGTTTCTGAAAGAGTTGTGAGTACGCACCGAGGAACCCCGAGAACCCACCGACGACCGCCCCGATGAACAAGCGCTTCCTCGTCGCGATCCAAACCGCGACGTACGCGACCGATCCACCACCAAGGATCCCCCAGAGGAGCGGCACTCGCGTTTCTTCCCCCGTTCCATCGCCGGTAAGCGCGCCCACCAGTGCTGCCCCGCCGACGATCACGGCAAGTGCGACCAGTTCGCGACCAGCCAGGCGCTCCCTCATCACGAAGTGGCTGAACACCGCCAGGGATGCGAGCCCGGTGCCTGCCATTGCGCCCACGAGTGAAATCGATCCAAGTGAAATCGCCCCGAGGATAACAAAGAACGCCACGGAGGTACCGATTGTCGCGAGGGCCCAGATGGTCCAGCCGCGCACCTTGTTCCGCGCGCGCTGCGCCAGCCCGATCTTTTGACCCGCCTGGGTGATGCTGAGGAGCGAGTATCCGATGAAGGCGATGGCGAGCGAGAGGGCGGCGCTTTGCATTCTTCGAAGATACCGCGGCCGACGGAATGAGTCACCGGGGCGTTGGATCCCGTCGGCAGCACCGCGGTAATCAGAATCCTGCGCATGATGGACTTCCGAAATGCGATCTCCGTATGCCGTGCACTGTTTGGGGTGTGCCCGACAGCCCTCATCGTGCCGAATCCGGGTGGAGTGCTCCCATTGCTCCTTGTAGTCGACAATCCCGCGCGATATACTTGCGTTGTGCTGGTTCCGGCCTGAGTGACACTGTGCTCAGGCAGCGATTCGGGAATGGAGCACCTTTTGTACCCGCATCCGCAACACGGCGCGCGGTTTTCGCGGCCTCTCACTGTGTTGCCTACGCCCCACGCTGCCCCGACCATTTGCGCCTGCTGTCTGTCACCCGCCATGATCAGTCATTTGATGATCGTTATGGAGGGTTTCTCAATGAAACCGAGATTTTGTTTCAGGCGCCAGTGCCGACTCGCGCGGGCGGTCGGTGTGGTCTTGATCGCCGTGCTCGTCATACCTGCGAGTATCTGCGCGCAGGAGAATAGTGAGTCGACTGAAGCGGCGACGACGCCCGCCCCGGCTACTGTTCCCGCTGCTGCTCCTGCCGCAAATGAGCGGCCGTTTTCGCTGGCGTTGCAGCCGGTGACCTACCTGCCGATCGAGTTTTACGAGAAGCTGTTCAGATGGGGCGCGGGAGTGTCGCTCGCCGGCGCGTGGGATCTACCCACCGTGCCGTGGCTGGTGGTGACAGCGAGTGTGGGAGCCGGAGGCATCACACTCGAAAACGATGCCGGGGCCATTGCCATCTGGCCGCTCGGCGTTGGCGCGGGTGGCGATTGGCCGATCACCGAAAAACTCTCCCTGCACGTACTGATCGGCGGAGGCCCGTTTGCCGCGTCTGTGTGGGAAAATATGGCCGAGACGCTCGAATGGAGTTTCTGGCTCTCAAGCCGCGCGGGGGCGGGTTTTCAACTCGCCCCGTCATTCAGCCTGTCACTGGATCTCGTCTACCGCGAGTTCTTCGGTCTGACCCATGATCTCGGGCTTGCGCTGAGCACCGCATACCACTTCGGCGGAGAGCCGCGAGTGAGGGAACCGCGGGAGCGCCGGGTGAAACCGGAACCCACGCCGCAGCCGCTGGAGCTGAGCGAAGAGCCTGCACTGGCGCTTGAGGATGAGCCGGTCGTCGAGGTCGCAGAGGCGCCGGTGGTCGTGCCGGAACCCGAGCCGGAACCTGAGGAGGAGCCGGAACCTGAGGAGGAGCCGCGGGTGGTGCTGGATACCAGGTTCGGCACCATGGAGCTTGAGATCAACCCGATTTTCCCGGTTTTCTACTCGTATTACGACGACCGCCCGGTTGGTACGGCGACGATCACCAATACCGGCAGGCGCGTCGTGAAAGACGTCTCGGTGAGCTTCTACGTGGGCCAGTACATGGACAATCCAAAGACGAGCGTGGTGATTGGGGAGATCGCGCCTGGTGCGACGGAGACCGTGGATGTCTACGGTCTGTTCACCAGCAACATTCTCGAGATAACCGAGGGCGCCAAGCTTTCTGCCCTGTTCACCGTCACCTACACGGAGCGAGGCACGGAAAAGACCGACGAATTCGTTGAAACCATTGAGGCACACAACCGGAACGCGCTGACCTGGGATGATGACCGAAAGATCTGTGCCTTCGTGACCGCCAAGGACCCGTCGGTCATGCGCTTCGCGCGCAATGTGATCGGATTCATCCAGGGCAGCATGGAGCGAGCCGTAAACACCAACCTGATGATAGCAATGGGATTGCACGAAGCGTTGGACTGTTACGGACTGCACTACATCCCCGATCCCACGACACCTTACACCGAGTTGTCCGGGCAGAGCACAGTGATCGACTACCTGCTCTTCCCCCGTCAAACCCTGGAGTACCAGGGCGGAGACTGCGATGATCTCTCGGCGCTCTACTGCGCGCTGCTGGAGTCGGTCGGCGTGGAGACGGCGTTCGTCACTATCCCCGGTCACATCTACATGGCCTTCTCGCTCGGTATCAGTCCCGATGAGGCCCGGGCGAGTTTTGAGCACCCCGACGAGTTGATCTTCCGCGAGGGGAGTGCCTGGGCGCCCATTGAGATCACACTCAGAGACAAGGGTTTCCTTGCCGCGTGGCAACTGGGGGCCAAGGAATGGCGGGAGAACCAGTCACGTGGGCAGACGGCGTTTTATCCAGTGCGGGACGGCTGGGAACTGTACAAACCCGTAGGGCTCCCGGGAAGCTCGGCGCTCAATCCACTTGACGATGAAGAAATCTGTGAGGCATTCGCCGCAGAGTTCCTCGCTTTCGTGCAGCGGGAAATCGCCTCCGAAGTCGCTCACGTGCAGGTGCGCATTGACAACGATCCTCGGAACCCGCGCTGGCCGAATCGACTTGGAGTCCTCCACGCACGCTATGCCGTTTACGATCGGGCCATCGCCTATCTCGAGCAGGCGCTGCAACTCAGGAACAACTACCTTCCGGCCATAGTGAACTTGGGAAACATCCACTACCTCACCGGAGATGTGTTCACAGCACTGGACTACTACGAGAGGGCCGAACGCCAGGATCCAAACAACCCCGAAGCACTACTGAACCTGGCTCGTGTGAACCACGAGTTGGAGAACTATGGAACCGCCCGTCGAGCCTACGAACGACTCCAGGCCGTTTCGCCGTCCATGGCCAATCGATTTACCTACCTGGGACTCCGGGGAGAAGAGGCCGCTCGTGCCGCCGAGGCCGGAGATGTTGAAGGCGTGATCTTCTGGGTAGAGGAAGGAGGCGAGGAATGAGAGCGCAGGTGAGGTTCTCACGAATTATGCTGCCGTGTGTCCTCGCGACGGCCGTGGTGCTGATGCCGCTGCTCCTGGCCGGCTGCGGGGAGATGGATTTGCTGGGGTTGGTGCGGTTTCGAGTGACCGGCGCGTCCGGCATTGTGATCTACGTGTCGCCGAATGGTTCGGACAACAACAGCGGGCGTTTTCCCGACGAACCTCTGGACGACATTGCGGAGGCCATGGAGACTGCTGAACGAGTTGGCGCGTCTGAGGTCTGGGTGGCTGAGGGGACGTACGTAATTGACATCGCGTCTGAGAACCAGATCGGGATGCGACCTGGAGTTGCGCTCAAGGGCGGATACAGCAGCGACTTCGCAACATGGGATCCTGCAAGTCATGAATCGACTATCAAGACACTGGAAGTTATCTACGAGTTGATCTCCGCAGAGGGTCCTGAAGTGCAGGAGGCCTCCATTGAGGGCTTCACCGTAGACGTTGCAATTTCCGAACTGGAAGAAAAGGACCTGGGTTTGGGAGTCATTACCATCCACGAGGGCGCATCGGTCTCCGTCCTCAACAACAGGTTTCTTGTTCATCTGAGCGGGGCTTTCGACGAGGAGGGAAAGGTCATTTCCCAATGGACCAACCCGGAGGATCAGCCGGCCCAATACAACATGGCGATTCACGGGAACGACATACTCATCACGTCGGATACACCCGGTAACCGCCGTGTCCGGGCCATTCACTTGGGGCAGCAGGCGGCTGGAAGCGACGTTGTTGTATCAGCAAACAGGATTGCTGTGCTTGGGGACGGCATAGTCGATGGTATCGCGATACGAGATTGCACCAACCTGAGCATTTGGAACAACGTCATTTCGGTCGTAGGTCATGGCGATGCCAACGGCATATCAGTTGAAGGTGGAGGCATGTCCGGTGTTGTTTCCAACAACACAATCATCGCATCTGATGTTTCAACCGCCAACGCCGAAGCACTGGACTTCTCCGGCGGGGGCACGTCTTCCGATGTAGTGGTGCGCATGAACATCTTCGGCACGCCGGACGGAGCCGGCGTTGGCGTCATCAATGAGCACAACGGAACCTTTGACTATAGTTACAACCTCTGCTTCGGATTCAGCTCGGAGTCTGGGGGTAACGTTACCAATCTGGGTAGCAACCAGTTCGAGCCAAGCGACATCTTTGCCGAGGTGTTCTCATCCTCCTACGACTCAGACTTCTCCGACGGAGACAACGCGGATTACCACCTGGACGATATAGGCGGCGGCGGACCGTACGCCGTGGATCAGGGCAGCGTAGAGTCCTACGGAACCGACGTGGACTTTGAGGGTGATGCCCGCCCCCAAGGCTCAGCAGTCGACCGCGGCGCCGACGAGAAGATGTAGTTTATCGTACCGAAGTACTGTCAATTCACCGTATTGCGGAGACGGAATGGATGAACTACCCTCTTGGTCCATACCATGAGTCTGATCCAAACACTGAACGGCAGGGGTGGCCTCGTTTCCGCACCTCTCGTCGG
>DAOWMR010000272.1 GCA_030642995.1 Spirochaetales bacterium | reverse complement strand
TGCGTACGGGATTGCGCATCCGCGGGCGGTGAGCAATCGGGCTAATCTTGAGTTTTCCTCTGCCTTCGCTCGATCTCGGTGGGACTCTGCAGAGGCAGCCATTGAGGCCCAGAACTACGAGCGGGCGCTGAGGGACCTTCATCAGTACGTCGCGGTTGTCGGGGAGAGCGATGAAGCGCAGGAGCTGATGCGTTCTGTCCGCAGGCAGGTGCAACTGGAGGCCGCCAGGCAGCTGGAAGACGAGGCTGGAGAGGCACGAACTGGAGACAGTCCGGAGCGAGACGCCGCAGCGGGAGCGCGGGAACTCACCGACCGAGCCAGAACGGCCCACACGGCTGAAGACTATTCCACGGCTCACTACCTGGCCACGCTCGCTCTGTCATTGGACGAGAACAACGAAGAAGCCGCACGGCTCGCAACCGAGGCGTTGCAACGGCTTGCCGCCACGGCTCCCGACGACGAAGAATCGGCTCAGGCAACCTTGTTCAGATCAATACTGGACGCAAAAGAAAACCTGGATCGTGACAAGGTAATTGACGCGTACTATCAACTCAAGGAACTCCAGGAGCAGTATCCTGCCGACATTGACGTTGCGCGCTACCTCGCGCTGGCGACCGAGAGGGTAGCGGGCCTCACGCTCTTCATTGACGATGTTCGGCGAGCCCTCGAGATGCCGGGCACGGCCGATTTCGCCTTCATCAACGCCTCGGACGAATCCACCCGTGAAGTCGTGTCCATTGGGAAACTTGTTCGCACTTCTTCCGGTCTCTACGCGCAGAACATTGAGGTGATACGGTTCACTCCGGACGGGCTTCTTGAGTATCACCTGAGCAGCGACTACGGCAAGCTCGTGGACGGCTTCCTGGTTCTCACTGTTCTGGACCCCGAGAATCCGAATGCCATCGTCCGGCCAACCGTCCACTACCCAATTGGGGGCGGCGAGACCGAGCATCTGCCGGAAATCTCACCGAGCGCGGACGAACTGTGGTTGCTTGCGATTGCTTCAGCGGATCCGGCCGGGGCGTCGATTACCGATCTGGTTCGAACGGTCCGGTCGTTACCGGAGTATGGGTTGGTAACCGAGCCTGTCGAAGCCGAGATACTCTTCAGGATGTCGATGCCCTTCACGTTCCTGATCCTCAGCATCCTGGTTCTCGGATTCTCCTGGCGATATCGCAGTCGGTACCTGGCCAGACCGCCAATTGGAACCTTCATCGTTGTGCCGTCGGCGCCAATCGTTCTCCTGCCTGGATATCTGCTTCTGCGATTCGCGCACCGAATACTCTTCTCCGCCCTGCTGCTGTGGACCGGCCTCACCATCGCTATCGTATTGCTTGTCGTGGTGGAGGGAGTCCTTCTTGCAGTGGCGCTCATGTATCTCGCGCTGAGCGTCCGCGAATGAGCGCCCGCGAATGACCAACCGCGAATGATCGTTATCTGGGGGAAGCTTGTCGGTCTCGGGCTGGGCGTTTTCGGTGGCCTGATCGGCGCCGTCTTCGGCTTGTTCGTCGGACATCTGCTGGATGTTATCGCCGGCGAGTTCCTGCTACGCCGATCCCTGGCCCGCTTCCTGAAAGGCTCTCAGGCTCGCACATCGCGACAGTTCAATCCGGCTGTCGCGATAGCCGCACTCGCGGTTGTCGCAGTCGTCGACTCAGGGTGGCGCCCGTCGTCCGACGACAGGTCGGCTTTCAGAGCGGGCGTAAACGGGTGGGCCAGGGCGTCCGAGCGACAGGGCCGCGCCCGGTTTTGGATGCGAATAGTCCGCGCGCAGTACGGACGGTACCTTGATACGGCTCTGCCGCTCCGACCGGACATCCATTTGGAGTCCTTTGCGTCACGGGTGAGTGCAGAAACTCCCACAGACGGTTGCGTGAAAGTGATTGAGATCTGTCGCTCCACCATCGATTCAGTGCTTCGCGGGCCGGTCCTCGGGAGGCTCCGCGGTCTTGCGCAATTGATCGGCTTGCCCGACGAATGGATTTGGTCCGCCCTGCCTGCTCCCGCGGGGTCTTCGGGTTCCGCGGAATCCTCTCGCGTTGATACCGAGGCATACGAAATTCTGGGGGTCAAATCCGACGCGGACCTGGCTGAGGTCAAACTGGCCTACCGCAGACTCGCGGCACAGTTCCACCCCGACACGGCCACTGCGCTTTCAGCGGAGCAGCAGGAAGCAAGTTCCGCAGCGTTTGTCCGGATCAGGAGTGCCTATGACAGGGTTGTCAGTCAATTGACCGAGGGCCGATAGGATTCAGTCGTTCTTTCGCGAGATCTGTGCGCCGAGTTTGTTCAGTCTTCCGACCAGATCCTCGTAGCCGCGCTCAATCTGGTAGACGTTATGGATGACGCTTGTGCCTTCGGCGCAGATGGCGGCAATTACCATTGCCATTCCTGCCCGGACATCGGGAGAGGTCAGCTCCGTGCCGGTCAGTCGCGCGGGTCCGCTGACAACTGCACGATGCGGGTCGCAGAGAACAATCCGTGCGCCCATACCGATGAGCTTGTCCACGAAGAACATCCGTGCATCGAACATCTTCTCATGGATGAGCACAGTCCCTTCAACCTGCGTTGCGACCACGGTGATGATGCTCGTGAGATCAGGCGGGAATCCGGGCCATGGCGCATCGTCGATCTTAGGGATCATACCGCCCATATCCGGGATGACCTTCAGGGACTGTCCCGGCGCAATACGGATGTCCTCGCCGTCGCGTTCCCAGTGTATTCCGAGCTTGGCGAAGGCCAGCTTCGTCATCTTGAGATGGCGTGGGGAGGCGTCCTCAATTTCCAACTCGCCTCGGGTCACCGCGGCCAGCCCAATAAAGGAGCCCACCTCCATGTAGTCGGAGCCGATCTTGAACTCAGTCCCGACAAGGCGTTTGACTCCGGCAATTCGGAGGATATTGGAACCGATACCCTCGATCTTTGCCCCCATGCCGTTCAACATGTTGCAGAGATCCTGAACATGCGGTTCACTCGCGGCGTTTTGGATGACCGTCTTGCCTTCCGCCAGCACGGCAGCCATGATTGCGTTCTCGGTTGCGGTGACGGACGCTTCGTCCAGGAATATCTCCACACCAACGAGCTTGTTTGCACTCAGCGTGAACACCCCGTCAACCTCAACCTGGGCGCCAAGCGCGCTGAGAGCAAGAAAATGGGTGTCCAGCCGGCGCCGTCCAATCACATCGCCGCCCGGCGGCGACATCTGGATTTTGCCGGTCCTGGCAAGGAGAGGGCCTGCGAACAGGATTGACGCCCGAATCTTCTTGGCGAGCGCCAGCGGTATCTCACTGGAGGTGATGTCCGAAGCGGAGATACGGTACGAACCCTTGGTCTTCTCTTTCTTCACCGATGCTCCGAGTGATTCAAGCACCTCGAGCATGACGTGAACATCTTCAATATCGGGGATGTTCCTGAGGACAACCGTTTCGTCGGTCAGCAGAGCAGCTGCGATGCAGGGAAGGGCCGCATTCTTGTTTCCGCTGGCGCGTACCCGGCCACGAATGGGGTAACTGCCGTCTATGATATATCGATTCACTTCGGACCGATGCTACCGTTGCGCTCCGGCGCTTGTCAAGAAAGCAAATCGTGGCTCATCAAACGGATATTCGGACAACTCCACAATTGCCGAGTAGAAGCGGGGGTATCCATCGCAGCACTCCACCCGGAACACTGCGGTGAAGTGAGTACCGAAGTAGGGGTAGGGGAAGGGATTCTCCAGGATCACCGGAAGTACGACTGCCGTCACCACGGCCCCCGTTTCCGGATAGTCAAAAGTCGATTCTTCCACCTCTTCGTCGTCCGCCACGCCCTGAAACGCGCGGGAGAGGAGGCTGCCGTCGTCGTCGATTCCGTCTGCGCGCACCAATTCCTCAAGCGCGTTCCATCGAGCAGCTGAGATGTGGTTGGCGGCAACATTGAGGAATTCCTGCAACTCCCGAACCAGACCGAAGGACGCCCGGGAGACGTAGCTGTTGCCGCCAAGGGTGAGAAGCTCCAGGAACGTCTCGTAGCCGCGACCCGCCTCGGGCAATTTGCGGGTCACTACGATGTCTATCGTTCCGTTCTGATCCAGATCGGTGAGTTGATAGCGCTCTCGCGCGGTCTCCTGCAACTGCAGTTGTCGAATCATTCCTCCCGGTGAGTAGATGATCAGATTGTTCTCACTCCCTGCCGCGCTTCTCACTCTCACGGCGATAGCGACCGGAAACGGCGATCCTTCAGAGAGCGGGAGCAGTTCCATCCCCACCAGCGCAGGTTTTCGGCCTAACTCAACCGTTTGTACGGCCTCATGACCCGCGAAGTAGGTTTCGAGGACAAAGAGCGGATTCGGGCGGTCGGTGCGGAAGATCCGCGAGGTCTCCCGGAGATTCGCCAGCTCGGCGGGTACTCCCGGCTCAGCGAGCACCGTGAGGATGGCAACGTCCATGAGTCCGTCGCCGTTCAGCTCGTGATAGACGGCAACCGGAGTTCCGTCCGCGTTGACGATCGGACGGGTATATTCGGGCGAGTAGCGGAGTGCGGCCTCCACGAGCTCGCTTCGGCTCTGGTCGGCGTCAACCTCCGGACCGTCGTCCGCGCCCGCGTATGCGGCGGCAAGGGCGAGGAGGAGGCTGAGTAGAAGCAGTCGACGGTTGCTCTTCACGCGAGGTTCATCATACTCTGTGGCGTCCGTTCTGGCCATGAAG
>DAOWMR010000275.1 GCA_030642995.1 Spirochaetales bacterium | reverse complement strand
CCCAATGCGCTGATCCAGACTTACGCTTCCGATGTGTGGGAAAAACGTGCAGGTTCGGCAAGCTCGGAAGGCGGACTTTAGCACAAACACGCGCACTGGTGCAAGCGCTTTTCTCCGTTGACCCGATCGCGTGTCCGCTCTATCGTTCTCGCATGAGTACACAGTTAGATCCTGTGATGAGAAACGAACTTCTCACGGCACAATTCAACGAAATCACCGAATATCATATCTACTCCCGCCTGGCGCGTCGTGTTCGCGATCCGGAGAACAGCGCAACTCTGCAGCGCATTGCGGATGAAGAGAAGGGGCACTACGAGATCTGGAAGGAATACACCGGAGAGGAGGTTCGGCCGGGCAAGTTCAAGATGTTCTTCTTCACGGTGATCTCCCGGACGTTTGGACTGACCTTCGGTGTCAAACTCATGGAGAAGGGTGAGGAGGCTGCTCAGATCAATTACGATCGACTTGCGCAGGTGATTCCGAAGGCGAAGGAGATAGAAGACGATGAGGGTAGACACGAGCAAGAACTCATTGCGATGCTCAAAGAGGAACGGTTGGAATATGTCGGCTCCATCGTGCTCGGCCTCAATGATGCCCTCGTTGAACTGACCGGGGCACTCGCCGGCCTGACCTTTGCGCTTCAGAACGCGAAGCTGATTGCGCTCACGGGGCTCATAACCGGCATTGCAGCATCATTCTCCATGGCAGCAAGCGAGTACCTGTCGATGAAATCGGAAGGCGAAGGGGAACGGGCCCTCAAGGCCTCGCTCTACACCGGCGCAGCCTACATCGTCACGGTCACCCTTCTCGTTACCCCGTTTCTGATTCTGAGCAACTACTTTGTCAGTCTTGGCATCACGCTCGGAATTGCGGTGCTGGTAATCCTGTTCTTCAACTACTACGTGGCGGTCGCAAAGGACCTGGACTTCAAGCGTCGATTTCTGGAAATGGCCGGGCTGAGTATGGGGGTCGCCGGGCTTTCGTTTGGGATTGGCTACCTGGTTCGGATCGTGCTTGGAATCGACGTCTAGGCATGGCGGCGGCATAGGTCAAACCGTTCGTTGACCTGGAGCCGGAATGATCGGTTCTTTCACTCGTTTCTCGACGGTGTGTGTCACCACAGCTACCGCTACGTTGCGTCTACCTTGAGGACATCCTTGATGACCTTTTCCAGCGCATCTTTGGGCAGCGCGCCTGCGGCCATCTGAGGCTTGTCATCCATCGGGATGAACAGCATGGACGGGATGCTCTGGATCCCGAAGGCCATTGCCAACTCCTGTTCCTTGTCGGTGTCCACCTTGAAGACCCGGAGCTTGCCCTCGTAGGCCGCACTGATCTCCTCAAGGATTGGGGCAACCATTTTGCATGGCCCACACCAGTCGGCGTAGAAATCCACTATCGCGGGCAGATCGCCCTCATACTTCCATTCCTTGTTCTCTTCCCAGTTGAAGACTCTTGCTTTGAAAGTCTCGGTTGTCAGGTGCTCGCTCATTGAAATATCCTTGTATATAGGTTTCGATATATAGTATAGCTAATGCTGACTGCAAAGTAAAGACTATTCGACATCGGACTGATCTGCAACTACCCAGGGCGAACGCACACAAGTATTCGCAATCCGTGCTGCTGCATGACTCCCTTCGGTGCGTTCACCCTGTCTTGGCGTCACGTCTACAATTGCTGTTTCTGCGGAGCCACTGCCGGTAGTCGGCCGGATGTTCCTTCAGGAGCATCTCCAGGTAGGAGAGGTTCCTGCGGATGTAGGTCATGTAGAGATCTTGCCGCTTTGGCAGCCGTTGCTCGAAGTGCGCCTCGAGCAACCGCGAGATATCAGCGGCAGCTGCACCTCGGGCCGAGATCACCTGGTTGAAGAAACCCGACGTCCCTTCCAGTACATCCCACTCCGACTTGTACTGCGTGAAGCCGGCTTCGCGGAATTCTCGGTAGAGGAGCAACAGCTTCTCGAGGTACGCCCGATCGGCCATCTGGCCAAAGAGATCAGCATACATCAGGTAGATACCGAGTCTCTGCTCAATCGGCGGAGGCCGCACGTCCGCGGTCGAGTCGCGACCCTCTGTTCCGCCGTGCATATCCGTGTGGGCTATTGCTGCCCGTGCAGGCTGCAGGATCGATGATCTCACCGAGCGGTTGCCGAGAAAGCGTTCGAGTTGCCGAACGCTGCGTTGTTCATGTCCGACGGTGTGTTTTGCTCCGGTGCCTTCCTCGTCGTCGGCATCCTGTATGTACCCGGTGTCGTGGTAGATTGCTGCGAGCAAACCGGCTCCGACGTCGTGGGGTGAAAGGACAACACCGTCGCGAGCGGCGCCGTCGAGAATACGGCCCATTGCGACAAAGACCATGACCGTGTGACTGAGCGTGTGATATGGCGTGTTGGACGCCTTGTATCCGCTCACCTGACCGGCAAAAAGAGCCTCAACGTCCGCAATCGCTTCATCCACGAGGCGACGATACTCGGGTCCGATTCTGTCTTCCCAGAGTGTAAGGATCTCCGCGCGGGCCTGATTTGGATCCTCAATGAAAACCAGCCGATAGTGATCGGCGTGCTGTCTCTCGGTCGATTCGGATGACATTACCTAACCTCTATTGTGGAAGTTCCAATTGTTCAAACACCACTTCATCATAGCCCGCCCGGAGAAGCACATCCCGCACGAAATCCCGGCCGTTCGCCTCCGCGATCGTGAGTAGATCGGTGATCTCCGGCATCGCTACCACCTGCTCTTCCACGAACTCAGTGACCCGCCGCCAGGAATCCGCGCCGATTGAGATGTCTGGATACGGATAATCCTCGCCAACGATGTCCTCTACATAGATCTCCGTGATGGTGGGAGGAGGGGGTGACACGATTGCGCGAAGTCGGTCACCGTCAGGGGTGTTGATGGTTTCCACTTGAAAACCGCTCACCATTCCGGCCGCCCCATCAACGGTACCGGGATCCAACGGCTCCGCGAGCTTGGACCCCTCCAGATCGAACCCTGCGGTCACTACGACCGTCACGACAACGAAGTCATACCGTCCGCCCAGATCCATGCCGATGTCGACGGCCAGGTTGTACGTCTGGAAGTAGAGGTACTCGTCGGGGGAGAGTGCGTTCCGCACGGTTGAGTTTGCGGTCCGCAGTTTGGCGAGGATCTCCGTGAGCGAGACGCTTTCCGGGAGGTAGTCATAGGGAAAGACGGCCCGGTGTACGTACTCCACGGTGTTGAACGCGTAGAGATCCCGGACAGCCTCCAGCGTCACCGTGGACGACGACCACGTCTCGGATCGCTGGAGCCGAACCTTCGGAAGGAACGGCGCCAGGTCTATGCCGACGAGGTCGGTGAAGAAGATCACGAAGACCGCAATCAGCAGCACTGCCGCGAATAGCGTCCAGAGTCGTCGCGGCTTCATCCCTGGAGCTCTCCCTCGTTCGGCGCCGGCGCGGGGGCAAAATCGATCTCTCTGAACCCCGCCATGGAGAGGAAGTTACGCACAATCAATCGGGCGTTGGCCTCCGCCTTGCCGAGAATTCCCCGTTCGATTGCATCGGCTTCGGTTCGGGTTTTCACCTCCGCCAACTGCTCGGTCATCTCCAGCAACCCGATCCGGCCGCCCTGTTCTCGGATGAAGTATTCGTGGATGCTCTTCTCATCGGCGTCTACGGAAAGAACTTCCGCGGCCGGAAGCTGGACGTAGATCCGTTCCGGGTTGGACTTGTCCTGGGCTATGATGAATCCGCGCTGAAGATCAATCCCGGCCCGAACACGGATGTCTATAGCGAACAGAACTCGCCGGTCCACAGTGCGGACGCCGAGGAAGCTCTTCTCCTCGCCGAAATAGACGACGTCGCGATAGATATGCTCGTAGGTGTGCAACTCCAGAAGATCGGTCAGTTGCTCCTGGATCGATACGGTATCGAACCGAACAGCCGGCGCACAGCCGGCAAGCAACAGGAGAACGATCAATAGAGCAGCCGCCTGAAATGCGATCGTCCGCATTGGTACACTATACGGGATGGCTGGCGCCGCAAGCAATTGCCCTGATTGCCCCTGTGGGAGGACCCACAGAAGAAATCAACTGAAGGCATCCAGCCCATGGGTCGAATCAATGAGTATGCGTCTTTTTCGGATCGCGATGAGCCTCGCTGTTCTGTTTGCCGTCGCGCCGACAGCTTCGGCACAGAATGAGTCTGTCCCCCCGGCTTCCGGATTCGAGTTGGCCGAGCCGGTCCCTCCTGTGGAGCCGGTCGGGAGGGTTATCGCACTTGCCCCTGATACCACGTCGGACGGGAGCCGCGCGGCGCCAACCCTTTCCGCCGAGGGACTCCCCCTGCCTGAGGTCCATCTGCCCGGGCCGACGGCCGCCGGTCGCTCGGCCGCGGTTGTCTATGGTCGGGCGGCGCCGCTGGTGTGGCTGGATCCCGGCGAGATCGGCGCCATCGGATCCCGGCGGCCGCCCGTAGCGCCGTCAACCGACGCTCCAGGGAACACCGGCCCGGTTGCCATCTTACCGCCCGATGACTGGACGCCGCAGTGGCCGGAGGTGGCCCGCAACGCCGGGGGCGTAGTTGCCGAGCGGCAGGTGATTGCCTACTACGGGCATCCCTACAGCACCCACATGGGGATCCTCGGCGAATCGCCCATTGAGGAGATGGCGGCCGATCTCCTTCGT
>DAOWMR010000323.1 GCA_030642995.1 Spirochaetales bacterium | reverse complement strand
GATTCCAGGTCATAGCGGCAGTCCCAGGCGGCGAGTGTCCTGCCGGCCTCGGTGTCGGGCAGGAGGGGCCCCAGGATCTTCATGAACGCTTCAGCCTCAAGCGAGTAGAGATCGCCCTGAATCTGGTTCATCTCTTCGGCCGTGTGTGGCGCGCGCTCCGAGAGCAGTTCCTCTACCCGGTTCGCCCGGTAGGGGGCCATGGGCATGTTGATCACATCTGCCTTGCCGAGGGAGTTCAGATCCTGGTTCGACGTAACAATGGAGCCGGACTTCGGGTTCAGTGCTCGCGGGAGATCTTCGGGGGCAACCATCCCCTGCCAATCGTTCTCCGGGAGCCATCCCGGCAGGGGGACGAATCCGCTCACTCCGGGGCGCCTTTTCGGCGCCTTACCGGACATCTGGAATCCAATGGATCCGTCGGCGTCGGCCATGACCCAGTTGAACGAAATGGTTGCAGGGCCGAGAATCTTCATTGCTTCTTCCACCGTGTCGGCCGACCACATTCCAACCAGCGCATTGATGGATTCGGCGCCCGCGTCCTGTCCAGTCCACTTCGTGGTCAGGAGCAGCCCTTCGTCCGATCCTGAGGGGTCACCCTCCAGCACTCCGTGGTCATTTTCGTGAAAGACGATGGTGACCGGCTCCTTCTTCTTTCGAAGTATGGTCTCCTCCCGTGTGACAAACGGCTTCCAGCCTTCGTCGTCGCGGTAGAAGTTCCCATCCTTGCAGCGTTCAATCCAGGAATCCACCGCATCCATGAAACTGTAGGTTGCGCCAAGCGAAACTCGATCCGTTCTCCCAACATTGAGCCCCGGCATCCCCGGCATCGTGGATCCGATCCCGTAGTGGTCTCCCTGACTCAGCACTACTTCGTACCAGATATTGGGAAGTCGATTGGTTTCCAGATGCGGATCATTGGCCAGAATCGCGGAGCCGGTTGTCGTTCGGTCTCCGGAAATGACCCAGTTGTTCGACGCCATCATTCGAGGCGCGCCGGCCTGCCAGAGATCACGAGGAACCACATCCGGTTCCTGCAGCTGGACCTGTTCAATGAGCTCGCGATCCATCCCACCGAGGACGCCGGGGAAGAGTTCATGGAGCAGGTCGTCCGGCACACCTGCCTGGACTATCTCAACAAAGAGCCGTTCCATCTCGGCCTGGGATTGCGAAAGGGTGAGGTATCCGGTCATCCGCGCGACAAGGATTACGTCTTCAGGCGTCCACGGCTCCGGGTGGTATCCGAGGAGGGAGAGTTCCCACGGCTTTTTCTCCTCAAGCGCGCCGTTCACCCCGTCGCAGTAGGCGCTCACGATCTCAGACGTGCTTTCAGTGAACCCCTCCACGTGTCCGTCCATGCGGCCCGACCAGTTCATCTTCCTGAAGAAGGTGTCAATGCCCAGCGACGCTTCACTCGAGTCAAGGAGTTCGCTTACCCGGCCCTTGCCCAGGATCCGCATGAAGAGTGTCTGCATCCCACGATCGCGTCCGTGAGCATATCCGAGACCCTGAAAAATCCCTGCTGCCGAATCGGAATTGATGTGAGGGACACCGTACTCGTCCCGCCAAATGTCGAATTGTCGCTCCATGCCTGCCTCCGTGGTTTGCGGTCCGTGACTGCCCCTCACGGATCACCACAGTATAGCAGATACGACTATCCCAGCGGCAGCATGTAGTCCGCCAGTCGGGTAGCGGTTTTGCGGAGATTCTGCGAGAGCATCATGGCGAGGCCCTTGAGTATCTTGATCCCCATTGCGGGATATTTGGTCAGTATGTCGTCGAACTGCTGCCGTGACATCACGAGGACGTTGGTTTCTACCTGCGCCCTGACAGTTGCCGAGCGTTTCAGCTTGTCGATCATGGCCATCTCTCCGAATGATCGTCCCTTCTTCAAGGTTGCGAGCAAGACATGCTTCTCCTCGCCAACGTTCTTCAAGACTTCCAGACCGCCGGAGACCACGAAACAGACGTGGTCCCCGTCCTCACCCTCTTCAAAGAGCAAATCGTCTGCGGCCGCCTTGAAGTATCCCATATGCTGTATCAGGATCCGGCATTCGTCTCCTTTGAGTGAATCGAATATCGGGATCTGGTTGATGGCGCTCAGGACCTGGTCGTTCTTGTCGGGCACCGGCTTGATCTTGTGTTTCATGCAATCCTCGCTTCTCTCTCAATTTCGGCAATCTTCCGGTTGGAACAGAATTGAAAACCTGCCACCCGCCGGCTTGCCGTCCCGCACTATCGCTGCTACGCTTCCTCCATGGAACTCATTGATCTTGTCCGACAAAACAGAAGCTATCGTCGATTTGACCAGTCGGCGCCGATCGCCGAAAGTACGCTCCGAGAGCTCGTTGCGCTGGCCAGGATCACGCCGTCAGGCATGAACGCGCAACCGCTGCGCTACATGCTCTCGTGTGAGCCGGGCATGAACGACCGTATATTCGGGACATTGTCCTGGGCCGGATCGCTGAAGGATTGGGACGGGCCTGAACCCGGCGAGCAACCGACCGGTTACATTGTTGTTCTCATTGACAAAGCGATCAACCCCAATGCTGCTCATGACGTTGGTATTGCGTGTCAGACGATGTTGCTGGGAGCTGCTGAACGCAGTCTTGGCGGCTGCATGATAGGTTCAGTACGGCGCAAGGAGCTTGCCGAGATCATGGAGATCCCGGACAACCATACAATTGCGTTGGTGCTCGCACTTGGCACGCCGGTGGAACACGTCGTTCTGGAGGAGGTAGATTCCGATGCGTCGGTGAAGTACTACCGGGAGCCCGACGGCACCCATCATGTTCCGAAGCGCAAGCTGGAGGATCTGATACTCAAGAGCTTCGGATAGGGATTGGAGTACGTCATCATGACAAACCCTCGTATTGACTTGTCTCCGAACCAAATCGTTCGCTTCCTTGACAAGGAACCCTCAGACGTCACCAGGCAGGATCTGGTCCGATTCATCCGGGACACCGGCGTTCAGATGGTCGACTTCCGATATCCCGCCGGCGACATGATCACCCACGCCAATCCCAATTGCGAGGTTGAGCGCTTGGACCAGATGAACCCCCAGACCATTGAGTTTCGCTTCCCCGACGGGTCGGCGGATATCTACGGCCTGCTTGCCGGCCTCACGACTGCTGCGCGTTCAAGAACTTTCAATGACAAGGGTGCGAGCGGGAAGCTCCGCGGTCACGCCGACGATATTCGGGCGCTGGTGAAGAGCACGCCGTACGTGATGTAGTCGGATGGCCAACGCGGCACTGCACCGTTCTCTGGGAATCCCTGACGATGCGGAACGAGTGCTTGTCTTCTCGGAGTCGAGTCACTGGGATCCCAACTGGCTGTTCACCGCCCGGGAGTACTACGATCGATTCGTGCGCCGCAACCTTGGCGAGGCCATCGTCGCGTTGCAGCAGGAACCGCGTCGTGTCTATTCGATCGAGTGCATCTTTTTCCTGCGCATGTACTGGGATCGATCTCCGGAGCAGCGAGGCCGCATCCGCACCCTCGTGAACGAGGGACGATTGCGGTTGACCAGTAGCGGCGTGACCACGGCGGACACGCTCCTGCCGAGTACCGAGGCCATCCTGCGCGACTTCCTTATCGGTCAGGAATGGTTGCGGGCAAATGGAATGACTCAGGAGCCAACCCTTGCCTATTTCGCCGATAGTTTCGGATGCTCACCGACCCTTCCCTCCATTCTGAAGGCCGCCGGATTTGACCGGACGGCAATCACGCGGATAGACGGGATGTACTTCATGGGGTGCGATTTGGAATCACGGAAGCGGTTTCCCCGGCCGGGTTCCAGCGCCGACAAGCTCCTGAATCAGGAGCGCAGCCTGGATTTCGTGTGGCGCGACGGAAATGGTGCGAAGGTGCTCTGCCACTGGAATGCCTTCACCTACGGGCAGGGAGACATGCTCGCCTACACTGGGTTGAGCCGCGTCT
>DAOWMR010000247.1 GCA_030642995.1 Spirochaetales bacterium | reverse complement strand
CAGACTGATCCGGAAGTTGAACAGGAAAGGAGTCGATTTGTCTCTTTCGTCTACCAGAACATGGAGTTTGAGACCACGGAGTCGGTGGGCGATCTCATGCAGTTGGTGTACGAGAACGGCTTCCACGAGGACCCGACGGAGGAGTTCCTGGCACGGATCCGTTCGGAACTGGAGATGGATGCGTTTCTGACCAAGCCCACCCAGGATCTCTCAAAAGGACAGCTTCAGCGCGCCATCATTGCGTTCGGCTTGCTCTACGGCAGCCGAATCATCATGCTGGACGAGCCGGTGTTTGCGCTCGAGGAACCACAGAAGAATCGCGTCTTCCGTTTTCTTCTGGAACTCAGCCGTGAATTGAGCCTGCCAATCTACTACTCGGTTCACAACCTGGATCTCTCGCAGAAGTATTCCGACCATGTCCTTCTGTTTACCGAAACCGGCCGGTTCACCATCGGGCCAAGTGAACAGATGTTCACCCGTGAGCACATCGAGTCCGCCTATCATGCACCCATGGACACGCTCTATCGGAGGGATCAACTCTACCGTGAGCTGCTGCTCGGCGGCGACCATGATGCTTGACAGCCGGTATTCGCTCTGCAATACTTTCAGTTCAAATCCCATGGTCGATGACTGACCGGTACGTTACCGTCCGGCGATGGGTGATACTTGCAAGAGAGAGGGTCTTTCTGTGAACAATCGTGTCTATGTAGGAAATGCAAGCTTCGAGACAACCGAGGATACCATACGGGATCTCTTCGCCCCTCACGGTGAGGTGACCTCCGTGCGCATGATCACCGACCGGGAAACGGGCCGGTTCAGAGGCTTCCTGTTCGTTGAAATGGAGACCGAGGAGCAGGCTGAGGCTGCAATTGCGGCGCTGGACGGCACAGAAGTGGACGGGCGCGCGCTGAAAGTGAACATTGCCCGCGAACGCTCACCCCGTTCCCAGGACCGATAGCGGCATAGGGCCGCCGTCGGTCCCTCCAGACAAATCATTCTCCCCGCTTCCGACAAACATCTGTGGCTTTGTTTGACTCTGGTGGTTCTCGGCAATACGTTGAGTGCACCTTTTTTTGGAGTAACCATGCAACAGCGCGTTCTGATTATTGTGGCATTGTTGGTGATCCCGGCCCTGAGTTTCGCCGGCGGGAACAAAGAAGACGGATCTGCGGACCAGACTGAATCGACGCCGATCACGGTCGAGACCGATGAGCCATCGCAGTCCGATTCGCAACCCGCGTCCGGGACCGTCCTGGACACCACCGACCCGGAAAAGTACGTCGCACTGGTGAACGGAGTGGGAATTCTCCGATCCGAGTACGAGCTTACGGTCCGGCGCACCCAGGAGGCCTACCTCTACCAGGGCACTCCCATCTCGGAATCCGATATGCCGATTCTCCGCGAGGAACTGCTCAATCAGTTGGTCGCTGCGGAGCTTCTCTCTCAGGAGGGGTTGAGTCAGGGCTTTCAGGCAGATGCGCTGGCCGGCGAGCTTCAGTACCAGCAGATGCGCGCTCAGTTTGCTACGGACGAGGCATGGCAACAGGCGCTTGTGGCCAATGACACCGACGAGGGCGAGCTTCGGTTGCAGATTGACCGGACCGATATCATCCAGCAGGTGATCACCGCCGCCCTGGCGGAAGTTGAACCCGTGAGCCCGGCCGAAACACAGGCCTTCTACGATGAAAATTCGTCCTATTTCCAGACCGGCGAGCAGGTGGCGGCCCGCCACATTCTCATTTCAACTGAAGGGTTGACAACCGAAGAAGAAAAGGCCGAGGCACTCGGACGAACGGAGGCAATTCGGGCGGAACTGCTGGCGGGGGCAGCCTTCGCAGCGATGGCGCAGGAGAAGTCTGAAGACCCCAGCGGACCGACGGGCGGGAATCTCGGAACATTCGGGCGCGGTCAGATGGTTGCGCCGTTTGAAGAAGCAGCTTTTTCTCTGGAGCCCGGCGCAATCTCCGAAGTCGTTGAGACGCAGTTCGGTTACCACATCGTCCAGGTCACCGAGAAGATCGATGCAGACGTCGTGCCGCTGGAGGATGTCGCAATTGATATTGAGCAGTACCTCGCCCAGGAAAAACAGGGGCTCGCCCTGGAGGCCTACGTCGCAGATCTTCGCGCGGTGGCTTCCATCGTCGTGAACCCGTAGTTTCGTGATTGACCTTCCCGCCCCGGAGATCTAAGCTGGCGGCGGGATGGGCGAGACCTACGAGTACATCGTTAATCGATCCGATGACTTCATCACCCTCATAGGCCGCGATTATCGATACAAGATCGTCAACAACTCCTACTGCAAGGCAATGGATCTTCCCCGGGATCGTATCCTCGGAAAGAGTGTTGCCGAGGTCTGGGGTGAAGATCGATTTCATTCCGGCATCAAGGCGCGACTTGACGAATGCTTCGACGGTAACGAGGTCCACTACGTGGACCAGTTCCGTTTTGGTTCCGTTCAGAAGAACCTGCACGTCTCGTTCTACCCGTACAGCGGCAAGGCCGATGACCGGATCACCGATGTGCTTGTCTTCTCGCATGACATCACAAAGCTGGCCGAGGCGGAATCTCGCCTCGCCCGATTCGAGTTTCGCGATCACATGACCGGCCTGCTGAACCGCAAATCGCTGGAAGAGATGATGCGCCTCGAACTGGAAAAGCTGCACAGGCAGCCGGAGACCGGCCCGCGCGCCCTTCTGTTCATCACTCTCAGGAATTTTGAGAAGATCAACCAGACGTGCGGGCATTCCATTGGCGATCTCTTGCTTGAAAACACCGCCAATCGTGTATCGGAATCTATCCGGACCACCGACCTCGTCTTTCGATTTGACGGCACGAACCTCGTGGTGCTGCTCACCAGCATCAAGCGACCAACCGGCGCCGGCATGGTGGCTCAGAAAATCGCCGACAGTATCGGCGTACCCTACCGATACCGAGACGCCGTCATCACGATTGAGAGCTTCATCGGCATTTCCATCTGCCCCGACGACGGCGAGGAGGTTGACGAGCTCATTCAGCTTGCCAACTCGGCCGCCATCGAAGCGGAGGAGCAGAACTTTCCGTTTCTCTTCCATGACCTGAACCGGCACCGCCAGGCGGTCTCCCGAATGACCATTCGCAGTGAACTCCAACACGCGTTTACCGCCGACCAGCTCGAATTGCACTACCCCCCAAACCTCAAACTCGGGCCTGATGATCCGAAGCCGGGTGGCGCCGAGGCCCCCATCCGTTGGAACCATCCGCAGCGGGGCCTCGTTGAACCGGACGAGTTCCTGGACATTGCTGAGGAGTCTCGGCTCATCGAGGCAATCGACAAATGGGCCTTGTTCCATCTCTGCGCCCAACTCTCGGAATGGGATGAGTTCCCGGAACTTTTTGCGACGCTCAACATGAGCGCGTCGGAATTTTCGGATGAGTACCTCCCGGAGATTGTTCGCACCGCCCTGGCCGAACACTCCGGTCTTGATCCGTCGCGGCTCCGGATTGAACTCACCGAACGGCGCTGCATGGACAACCCCCCGGCGGCAATTGCGCGGATGCAGGAGCTCCTGGAGATGGGAATTGAGATTTGGATAGATGATTTCGGAACCGGTCAGTCGTCGCTGACCTATCTCAAGCAGCTACCGGCGGCAGCAATCAAGATTGACAAGTCCTTCCTCGAGGGCATAGAGACCGACGAAAACGAGCGAGTCTATCTGGCGGGGATCGTGGAAAGCGTCCGGGCGCGCAGCAAACAAATTGTCATTGAAGGTGTCACGAACAATGAACAGCAACGCATCGTGACAGACCTCGGCTGCGACTACGCGCAGGGATTCCACTTCGCCCGTCCGATGGGACCCGGTGAATTCACCGACTATCTGCGGGGCCGGCGGGGAGACTAGGGCGCCGGTGCGACCGTCGCTCGCCATGTGCGTCGGCGGTCAGAAGATGAACTCGTACACGCCTTTCAGCGCCAGAAGGTGTTCGTTAAAGGTCTTCAGACGGAGTTGTCGTCGGAACGCCAGTTCCAGGTAGGCGGCGTCGTAGTAGGTGAGTGAATGCTCAGCGGCAGTATCATCTATTCGTGCGCGAATCTCCGCATTGATGGGGCTGTCCACTTCAATCATCAATCCGCCAAGGTCGGCCGCAATCAGCTTTCGGTACTGCGGCGATATCCTGCCCCTCCGTTCAGCCATCAGTAATCCGTTCCCCACCTCATACCAGAACAGGGCCGGCACAAGAACGGCGGAGGATGCTTCAATTGTCTCTGTAATGACACCTTCGATTATCGGACCCTCACTCTCCGACAGGCCAAGGGCCAAAGCAGCTGAGGCGTCCAGAACAAGTGACGAACCGCGCACTACCGTTCTCTCCCGCTCTCTATGAGACTGCTGATCTCCTCACGAGTCATGTCAGTCCGATTCACCGCAAGCCGCGCCAGCGCATCACGCGCAGCATCCACGCGGGCGCCGTCCTCACGGCGCATGATAGCTACCGGTTTTCCGTGACGTGTGATCCGGACTTCCGCCCCCTTCTCCACTTCAGTCAGTAACTGGCTGAAATGAGTTTTCGCTTCAAATGCCCCGACTGAAATCGTCTTCATGGTGTTGATGATATCTCGTCTCAACCAGTTGTTCAACCAGTCGGTCCCAATTGGTGCCCAGAGCGCCGTTCGTCCGTTCGTTTATTGACAACCAACCACCCCTCCGATAGCTTAGGGTCTCGACTCATTCGGGCTGTAGCGCAGGGGTTTAGCGTACTTGACTGGGGGTCAAGGGGTCGGCGGTTCAAATCCGCCCAGCCCGATTCAACAAAGGCGGTCCCATAGGGATCGCCTTTGTTGAATCCGGAGTTTGTGACGCAGCCGGCGAACCAAGGGCTGCCGAAAGCTGTCACAAACTCCACACCTCGTTCCCTACGCTGGGCGGATTTCAACCGCCGGGGAACGCAGGCGTGGAGTTTCCGCCAAACCATCACCACTTGTACGATGAAGCCAACGGCGGAAACTCCGGGACGAACCGT
>DAOWMR010000281.1 GCA_030642995.1 Spirochaetales bacterium | reverse complement strand
TTTGCCTATCAGTTTCGCGAGAACATCCTCCCTATCTTGAGACTCGTTGTGGTGGCGCTCGTCGCTCTCGGGATACTGGTTCTTGCCGGTTACCATCTGGTATTCCGGCCGCTGCACGGGAGATCTCTCTATCGCGAGGGCATCGCACTCATCGGTGAAGATCAGTACACCCTCGGAAACCAGACGTTTGAACGAGCGCGGGAGGTATGGCCGTCAACCCGCTGGTTCTACAGCTATGCGGTGGCCTTCATGTCGGAGCGGCAGTACACCCTTGCTGGAGAGAAGTACGAACAGCTGCTGTTCGGGATGTCCGAAGAAGAACGGGACTACTTCAACGATCTCCTGAATGAGGGGAAGTATTCCGCCATCGTGACTGCCCGCCGGCCCGAGAAGCAGGGGGTTCTTGATTACGCGCATTTGGAGTCGGCGGTGCTCGGGAACTATGTCCAGGCGGACCGACTTCTCCAGTTGATCCTGGTGCAGGACGTGGCCGACTATAAGGGCAGATTGGCACTTGGTGATAACTTCATGCGCTGGGCAGAGACTGAGCCGGCCCGATACGAGGAAGCCCGGATCGCGTACGCGCGCCTCATGGAACGATACGGGCAGACGGACGAGCTGCTGTTCCGTATGCTGAGATACTTCGTGCGGACCGACAATCTTCGGGAAGTTCTCGCGCTCAAGGAGCTCTTTGAGCAGGATGAGCGAATTGTCATTGAACCGGACAAATACGCCGAGATGGCGGGGTATCTCATTGACAATAACCTTCTCGAGGATGTGGAAGACATCCTCTTCCGCGCCGTGGACACGGACTCATCGATACCCGAGATCCACTACAACCTTGCGCGATACTACCGGCTGATCAATGCACAGGGTGAAGAAGAGCTCGCACTGGCAACTGCCCGCGGTCTCTTGGAGAAGGCGAACCCGCTGACCAGAGAGATTCGCGGGATGCTCGTGGACACCATCACGCGAATCGGAGAGAACTATTACGAAGCCGAGCGATTCCTGGAGGCACAGGACACCTTCGGCGAGGCCATTGAGGAGTACGAGGAAGGGCTACGACGGCGGGTCCTCGGTCCGGATCCGATGTACGGTCGCGCATACGCGCATCTTGCGGACATCTTCTACTACATCGGCAGACAGTACGACGATGCGCTACGGTACCTCAACGCGGCCGAGGAAAACGGATACGACGAGCCCAATCTGGACTACAAGCAGGGCTTCATTCTCTATCGGAACGGACAGTTGGACAGTGCGCTCGGTGAATTCCGTGAAGTGGCCGCCGACCCGTCCGGATCAACCAACGCCCTGCTGTGGGCCACCGGAAACACCTACTTCCGGAGGAGCAACTATTTTGCGGCGGAGGCCTACTACCGTGAGCTTCTCGAACGCGTGGAACTGCAGCGCGACAACATTCGGACCTTGCTCGTTGATGAGGATCCGTTACATCAATCGGTTGTGGAGTACCTGATCCGCGTGAACAACAATCTCGGTGTAACCCTCAATCGGCTGTCGGACGAGGATATCGGGAACCCGGATCTCTTCGCGACGGCCCTCATTTATCTTACCCAGTCTATTGAATATTCAGAGAACTATCGGCGGGATCCGGACACACTATCACGCAGCGGTGCGGTCAACCTTGCCTATCTCAACCAGCGCGGTATCCTCTACCCGACACCGGAGTATTCGCTGCAGATCTACAACGGCCTGCCCGAAGATCTGGACGATCTAGTATTCTGACGCGCCAATCCCGCGCTTGCCTACTCTACCGGTACCATCCAACCAAAGGTGTCTTCCACCGTACCGTACTGAATTCCCTTCAGTGTGCTTGCGAGCTCACGGGTGAGATCACCGATCTTGCCGTCGCGGAAGACCGTCGTCTTGCCGTTGTGCGTGATCGACTCAATATATGAAACGCCGGCGGCGGTGCCGGTCAGGAAGCACTCAACAGCGCTCTCCATGACTTCATCAATGGAGATGCGGCGCTCTTCGGCCGGCACACCCTTCTTGCGTGCGAGCTCAATCACGCTCCCGCGATTGATCCCCGCCAGCACGGTGTCTTCCAGTGACGGCGTGACCAGTATCCCACTGTCCAGGAGGAAGAAGATGTTGCAGGCCGACCCCTCTTCCACATACCGCTGTTCGGTGGCGTCCAGGAAGATTGCTTCCATGTAGCCTTCCTTTTGCGCGGCCTTTTTCGTCAGCGTCGAGATGACATAGTTCGCGTCGCACTTGATCCAGCCGGTCCCCCCGGGCGTGGCCCGGACCTTGTCGGTCGTGGTGGCGCGGGATGACGCATCAGGATCAAAATAGCTTCCGACCTCGGTGCCGATCATGATCACCCACGGCCTGGCAGAGAGATTGAGCCCAATGCCCGCCTCGGTGTAACTGAACGGACGGATGTACACCGAGCGCCCGGTAACGAAGTCGTTCTGTTCCCATACGGCGTCGTAGGCCGGTGCAAACCCGAGTTCCTGATTCCTTCGAACTATTTCAACGGCTGCCGGTACGAAGAGATCGGCGGGGTAGGCAGGCATGACAAGTCCTTCCATGGATCGAGCCATTCGCTTTCCGTTCTCGTCCGGTCTGAAGATCTTCAACGCGCCGTCGGCCTGTGGATACGCCTTCAGGCCTTCAAAACAACCCATCCCGTACTGCGTCGTGTAGTTGACGAGCGGGAGCTCGGGGAACGAGTTCCGCGAACCGATAAGCGCGGCCCGATCAGCCGGGCTCATTGCGGTCTCTTCCGCCGGGCTCCGGTGCGGTTTCTCGACAAACTCTTCCGTCCACGATCCATCATTCTGGTATTGTGCCCTGTACGTCCACGGGTGCATCGCAAGTGCGAATTCTGCAGCCATCTCTTCCCCCTGTTGCGTTCAATGTCTCTCTTGAGAGTGTTCTCTCATGATATAGTAGCTCTATGGCGGATGCAACAATTATCCTCGCCGGGGGCGTGGGAACACGCCTGTGGCCGGCCTCTCTGCGCGAGAGCCCGAAGCAGCTTCTCCGGATCGGCGGAGGCCCGAGTCTCATTCAACGGGCGATCACGCTCGGTCTCGCCGCCACTCCAACCGGCCCCATTGTCATCGTCACCAATCGCGATCACGTGGGAGCGATTGAAGAAGATGCAACCGAGCTCGAGGTCGATGCGCCCGGCCTTGCCGAACGGATGGTGTACCTGCCTGAGCCGGTAGGCCGTAATACCGCGCCGGCCATTGCCCTCGGAATCATCTATCTGAGATCGATCCTACCCGCCGACGCCCAAGTGCTTGTCCTGACCGCAGACCATGTGATTGGACCGCCGGATCAGTTTGCCTCGGACGCCTCCGCCGCATGTGAACTGGCAGCGTCCGGAGATCTGGTCTGCTTTGGCATCACGCCCGACCGGCCGGAAACCGGGTACGGCTATATCCGTGCCGGGGTTCCACGCGGCCGTGGCTTTCGGGTGGACGCCTTCACCGAGAAGCCTGACCTTCCGACCGCGGAGGAATACCTCTCGCAGGGCGGGTACTACTGGAACGCCGGGATCTTCTGCTTCAGCATTGGAGGATTCCTGACCGAGCTGGACAAGCATGCGCCGGAGATTGCAGCGGCCTTCATGGATTCCGATGATGCAGTGGGGACGGAGGAAACGCCGGCGGGCTCACAAACCGCCGACCCGGACCGTCTTGCGACGCTCTACGCCGGTCTTCCGAAGATCAGCATCGACTATGCTCTCATGGAGAAAAGCGAACATGTTGCAGTGGTGCCGGCAACCTTCTCATGGAACGATGTCGGCAGTTGGGACGAGGTGGCGCGGGTCACAGCCGAGGAGCCAGGCGCCGACCGGGCCGTTGTCATAGAGGTGGAGGCCCACGGGAACCACGTGGATTCCGATCTGCCCGTGGCCATCTGCGGCGTGTCGGACGTCCACGTGGTTGTCCGTAATGGAAAGGTGCTCGTTTGCCGCCGCGGGAGCAGCCAGTTGGTGAAACAGGTAGTGGAAACGGCCGAGTCCGCCGACATGCCTGATCTTCTCTAGTAGTACTCGACTTCCCGCTGGATGCGTCTGCTGATTTCGAAGTTGAAGGCCTTTGCAATCTCGCCGGCCAGCGTAGGAGTGCCTCCGAGCTCCTCGTAGCGCCGTTGCTCCGTATCTATGAGTTTCTGAAAGTCACCGTGCCGCCCCGCCAGTTCAATGAGCAGTTCCCGGGTTCCGTATTGCTCCTCACGGGCGAAGTGCAGGGCGGAGCGAACGCCCGCGGCCTCCTTCGCTTGTCGCTGATACACAGGCGCCATGCTCTTCAGATCAATACGCAGGAGAATGTTCTGAGGCTCCTTCGGCATGGCGGCCTGTTCTTCTGCAAGAAGCTGCTCGTAGTTCCGCCGGATACTCGTATAGATCTCCTCAGTGGTCTTGCGGAAATTGACCGCCACCGCGGCAGCCTTGTCTTTGGGAATTCTCGCCGTAAGTTCCCGGAAGTCATTCATTTCCTTGGTGTAGCGGCTGAGCTGCATGAGGATGTTCTTGACCGGTTGCCTCGTCCGGAGCTTCGGATCGTCCTTCAC
>DAOWMR010000037.1 GCA_030642995.1 Spirochaetales bacterium | reverse complement strand
TTAATACAATTTTCCAATGTACTGGAAAATGTTCTTTTACCCGCATATTATTCTGGTCAGGATACTTCTAAATATACAAAAAGAGCTATGCATCTGCTTAAAGAGTTTGGAATGATTGATAAAAAGAAAAGTAAGCCTAACCAGCTTTCAGGTGGTCAACAACAAAGAGTGGCAATTGCAAGGGCTTTGATTAATGATCCTGATATTATATTGGCTGATGAACCCACAGGACAGTTAGATAGCGAAACATCTCTGATGATAATGGAATTCATTGAGGGATTGCATAAGATTGGTAAAACAGTGATACTTGTCACACATGATGTAAAAACGGCATCTTATGCAAGTAAGACCATTAAGATGATTGATGGCGGTATAATAAATCGCAACATTCTTCTGAAATGATAAAAAACTATGATTATATGGGGCGGTAGCTCAGCTGGGAGAGTACGTGAATGGCATTCACGGGGTCACGGGTTCGACTCCCGTCACCTCCATATTTCCTTCCAGAGCAATGGCTAACGGTTCAGGACCTGACAACTCAGACCTCTTCTCCGGTGACATGGATCCCGAAATTGCCGCCCTGATGGGGATTGGGGACGATAGTTCGCCCGGTGACGATTCGCCGGGTTTCGGGGACCTTTTCGAGACCAAGACGCCTGCAGAAAACACCGGTGGGCCCGGCGAAATTGACATGGCAATCCGCACTTTCACACGGCCGACCAAGGTCGAAGAAGATCCGAAGCCGGTCTTCTCCGACAAGGATTACTACAAGACCGCCCTGAGCGGTGAAGGCGAAACCTCCAAGCGGGTCCACCAGTTACTCGGTACTTTCCTCAACGCTACCGACCCGCAGGATCGCTCAATGCACCGGGGAAGGCTCATCCCGGCCTACTGGGAGCTCTTCCGTTCCATAACGTCTCGCATCACATCCGGGCTCCCGCAACCTAAAGTACTGATGGCGCGGTTCGGTATGCTCCTCCCGACCATGGTATCCGCCGAGCAACGGCAAATGATGAGCAAGATCATCCTGAAAAACCAGACGGGAGAGCCAATCCACTACGTCGATGAGTGGCTTCGGGAAGTCGCTCAGGGGCACATCGCGGCCTCCGCCACAGACGAGACCAAGCCGAGCCAGCGTAGCGAGCCCAGCAAGATTGGTGCATTGCTCGAGAAACAGCGTGGGCGATACGACGCGCAGCTCAATCTGATCCGCAACGTGGTCCAGGAAATTCAGACTCACGAGCAATCGTTGAAGGAAAAGATAGAAACGATCGCAGACCACGATGTCCTGTCGGAGTTTGATAATCTCCCTGCCCCGTACAACGATACTCAGCGATCGGCGATCGGCGAGATCACCAATGTGATGCGGCGGCTTGGAATAGTGAACAAGGAACTCGCACGGCACTACAACGAGTTGGAAGGCCTTCGCGAGCAGGTTGAGAATCTGAAGGAGAAGGAAAACGAAGTTGGCGCTGTCCAGGTGGACCGGAAGGTCATCGTTGAGGAAGCCAACACTGTTCGCCAGATGGCCAAGCTCTGTGTTGGACGGCAGGGGAATCACTTTCCGCTACTCATGAAACAGTACTTCCGGGGCGCACTCTTTGAAATCGGCACGCGGGAGAACGTGCTCAATCTGCTCGCTGACGCAGAGCACCTTGATCCTGAAATCTTCTTCCGTACGTTCAAGATGCAGACAAATCGGATTGTCCCGAATATCATTCTGATACCCTGTTACGGGGATCAGGGCGTGTGTTGGGAACCGTTTGAACGATTCAATCGGGCAAGCAGCCGCGGGCGAATGGCAATCCCAATGTATCCGAAGGATCTGCGCGTCGCGGTAGTCGCTGCTCTTGGCGACCTCCGGTGGCAGATTGCAAAAGAGAAGGCTCAGCACTACTGGATGGAAGAAGGGTTGACCGGTTGGTATTTCCAATGGTTTAGCGATCAGAAAATGCGGGGCGATGTGAAGGACGCTTTCATCCAGGACTATATTCTCTGGATCACCAAGGAGAGCGAAGGTACCCAGAAACTGGACAAAGAGGTACGAGGAATCTTCTGGAGATACACGCCATTTCCGCAGGATGTGAAGGATCGATTGAAGAATCGTGGGTTCGTGTATACTGAACTCTACAAGAAAGACCAGAACCGGGCGATGTCCGACGGCTATTGATTCGTCTACCGTGGTTTCCCACGCCGTTTGAAGATGGGATCAAAGAAGTCATCCAGATTCCACTTGTTTGACATCCACTTTACGAGTCGATGGTAGATGAAATAGGTCAGCGCAATGGATCCGATGAATATGCCGATCATCACGTAGCTGGTGAGCTGCGGCGATACGCTGGAGGCAATGAACCGTCCGTACAACCAGAACAGCAGGATGAATATGACAATCATGAGAACGATATTCAGCACGGTCGCACCGAGCATGAAGAGTATTGTATTAGTCTTCTTGTTCAAGTTCTGCCTCGCTTGACTGAGCCGCCAACGGTGGTGGCTGGAATAGGAGCCCTATCATGAGCAGAATCCCGCAAACCACGACTGATGCATCCGCAACGTTGAACGTTGGCCATCGATCCAGCCCAAAGATTCCGTAGAACTTCACGTCAACGAAATCAACCACACCCTCCGCACGGAAAACCCGGTCAATGAGGTTCCCGAACCCACCGCCGATGATCCCGGCAACCGCCCACCGTTGGAGTCGTGTGAAGGCGTCAACACGAACATAGTAGGCAAGGAGTCCGGCAAGGACAATAGCCGGGAGGATGGTGAATACGAGCCGCCGGACACCCTCGGGGAGACCCCGGCCGACGCTAAACGCGATACCAAGATTGCGGGTGTGGATTATTCGCAGGAAATCGCCAAAAACCTCAACGGTGAATCCCGAGAGCTCAATCCGCTGCACGTTGGCGACGATGAAAGCTTTCGTGATCTGATCGACAGTGATGATGATCACAGTCAATAGCAGGGGGAGATACCGCGAAACTTGGGTCGATCTTTCGGTCGCTTGAGCTGTCACTGTGGTTTGGCGCTTCACAGGCCGGTTGGAAGGTCTATGAAGGTGGTCTCCAGCTTGAGGTCATTCGCGCACCTCTTGCCCAGTGCCTGTACGCCCCATACCTCGGTTTGATAGTGTCCCCCGAAAAGTACGTTGATCCCGGCTTCCAGGCAATGGTGATAGATTTCGTGGGTGGATTCGCCGGTTATGAAGAGATCAAGCTGCTGGTCGATTGCCTGGAGTACGTCCCATGGCGCGCCGCCTGACACGATCCCGACGGACGAAATCCGTTCCGGACCGAAGGGCAGCGTGCCCAACAGGTCTCCACCCGGACCAAATAATCGGTGGTGCACCTGTTCGAGGGTTTGCGGTTCCGGCAACACGCCTTTCCACCCGACGCACTTCCCGTGATGCTCACCGAACGGCATCCTCTGAACCAGGCCAAGCCTTGCCGCCATCACGGCGTTATTGCCAAGTTCTTCGTGTTGATCGAGCGGCAGGTGGATCGCATAGAGCGCGAGGTCGCGAAGGAGGAACTCCTTGATCCGACCGAAGTGCACTCCGGTGATCGGCAGGGATTTGCCCCAGAGCAGTCCGTGGTGTACAACCAGAACGCTGGCACCCCAGTCGGAGGCCCGTCTGGCGGTCTCCAGAGAGGCATCAACGGCAAATGCCAGGCGTGTGACCGACCCGGTGTTCCGTTCAATCTGGACGCCGTTCTGCGAGCTATCGTCTCGAGCAAATTCGTCAATCCGCAGTAATTCACGGAAGTAGCTGTCAAGTTCATTCAGATTCATATCGGCGGCATTATTGCACGTTCTCATCCCTGTTTCCATGCCGACGGTGGTCGATGTCCAGGAGCGTCGGTATACTATCGGCATGGCTCAACTGCGCACATCGTTGCCGGCCAGCGAATCGCCCAATAGAGCCAGCGCCCCACGCTCCGGATCCAACGAACTCACGGCGGAGGAAGTTCGGTTTTCTGTATCTGCCGAAGACATTGAGCGGCTGGACAATGGGAGTGAGCGCTTTGACATCATCGGGCAACCCCGCGCTCTCCGCGCCCTGCGGCTGGCTATCGACATAGAAGGCAAAGGTTACAATATCTTCGCGACCGGTCTTGCCGGTACGGGAAAGCGCACGGCAATCATGCGCATGCTCAAGGAATACCGGCCCGGCAAACGCCTCCCGAAAGATATCGCATACGTTCACAATTTCAAGCAGCCCGATCAACCGAGGGTGCTCTATTTTGAGCCGGGGGAGGCCGGTGAATTTCGCACCCGTGTCTCGCAAATCATTAACGTCTATGGCCGAGTACTCTCAACCCTCCCCTTTCACGCGAGCTACAAGGGGGAACGGGATCGCTTGATGCTTCAGGCAGAGGGACGAGAGACTCAGGCCGTCTCGGAGTTTGAGCAGAAGCTGAACGCAGAAGGGTTTGAGATCATCCAGGTTGAAGACAAGGATGATCAGCATGCGGACATCGCACCGATCTACGAGGGCGAAAGTGCCAGCTTTGACGATCTCCAGCGGATGGTCAGCAAGGGGGAGATCCAGGAACAGGTCTGGAACGAGATCCGCGAGAAGTACTACCGCTTCATTGATGAGATGAAACAGATCTTCCACAGCCTGCAAACCGAACGCAGCGGCGTGGAAGAAAGTCTCCAGGCCCTTCAGATTGATCTGGTGCGTCCGGAGATTGAAGCCGAGATCGCACGGGTCAGGCTGGACTTCCCGGACGCCCGTGTCCATCACTATCTGGATGGCTTCACCGAAGATCTCTTCAGCCACATGAACTGGTTCCGTCCGGAAGAAGCTGCGCGGGACGACGACCCGCCGCAGATGTGGCGGTACGGTGTCAACGTCATTATCGATCACAGCGAAACGCAGAGCATACCGATCATTTTTGAGAGCCACCCTGATTATCAGAAGCTGTTCGGAAGCCAGGACGCGGGTGGAGACAGTGGCGGCGAGCGCCCCAACACCTTCATGCAACTCCGCGCGGGGTCGCTCCTTCAGGCGTCCGGGGGATTTCTCATCCTCCGTGCAGAAGACATACTCGGCGGGGAAGACGCGTGGAACAGCCTCAAGCGCGCGCTCCAGGACGGCAATACCGAAATTCGGCCCGCCCCGAGCCCGTTTGGCCAGGGATCGTCTCTGAAACCGGAGCCTGTAGATATCGCCGTGAAGGTGATCATCATGGGTAGCGAGCACATCTACGACTACCTCTACAACGTAGACGAAGAGTTTCAGAAGCTCTTCAAGGTGCCGGCGGAGTTCGACTCGGTGATGATGCGCAACGAAACGAGTACCCGGGAATACGTCGGCTTCATGCGGATGATCTGCCGGGACGAGGGGCTGCGCAAGATTGACTACGACGGAATAGCAGCGGTGGTTGAGTACGGAGTGCGGTTGAGCGAATTTCGAGATCGTCTGTCCACCCAGTTTTCCAAGATCGCGGACCTCATCCGCGAGGCCGACTACTGGGCGGGCCGCGAGCATCGTGGACGCATTTCCCGGGAAGATGTGCAACGCGCGTTGCAGGAACGCAAGTTCCTCTACGATCTGCCCGAGGAGAAAATAGACGAACAGATTCTCAGCGGGGAACTCCTGATCTCAGTCCATGAGAGCGTAGTAGGCTGTATCAACGGGCTGGCGGTCATTGATCGGGGCTACTACAGTTTTGCGCGGCCAATTCTGATCACTGCGCGGGTTTCGCCCGGTACCGACGGGATCATCAATATTGAGCGAGAATCGGGCCTGTCCGGCGAGATCCATGACAAGGGCGTCTACATCCTGGAGGGCTTCCTCCAATCCACCTATGCGCGCTCCTTCCCGCTCTCCATGAATGCGAGTGTGGCTTTTGAGCAGAGCTACGTTGAGGTGGACGGCGATAGCGCGTCGTCGACGGAGATCTATGTCATTCTGAGCGCCATCGCGGACATTCCCCTGCGCCAGGACATCGCGGTGAGTGGTTCGGTCAACCAGATGGGCCAGATCCAACCCGTGGGCGGCATCAGCGAAAAAGTGGAAGGATTCTTCGAGATCTGCAAGAAGATTGGTCTCACCGGCACGCAAGGCGTGATCATTCCGCGACAGAATCTTTCAAATCTGATTCTCACCGAAGAACTGCAGCAAACCGTCGCCGACGGAAGGTTTCACATCTACACCGCGGAGACGATTGACGAAGGGTTGGAGATACTTACCGGGATGGAAACCGGCTCTCGGACGCCCAAGGGGAACTTCCCCGCTCGGTCTATCAATGCGCTCGTGGAAAAACGACTTCGCGAGATGGCTGAACTCGTGAAAGAGTTCGGAGCCGACTAGCGGCAAAATAGTTCGCTTGACAGGTAGGAAGCCGACAATATACTTGGTGGGACGATCCCGAGGCTGAGGGGAATGGATGGCTAAACAGGTTGAGACGGAGAAAGTACTCCAGGCAGCTCGAAGTTCAATACCTCTGACCGTCAAGACCTTCACGCTTCCCCATGAAACCGAGGTCTACCTGGAGGAGATCCTCGCAGTCTTCCTGAAAGAGCTGGATCAGGACCGACTGAAGGATCCTCTGGCGTACTGCCTGCGCGAACTTGCCGTAAACGCAAAGAAAGCCAATACAAAACGCGTCTACTTCAAGGAAAGAGGCCTGGATCTGCTCAACAATCAGCAGTACCAGGAAGGCATGCGGAACTTCAAGCAGGAGACCCTGGACAATATCAGTCACTTCCTGGTGCTGCAAAAAGAGGCGGGCCTCTACATCAAGGTGATTTTTCACTCCAAGGGAGGCCGGCTCTACCTCTACGTGGCCAACAACACTGAGATCACTCGGCATGAACAGATCCGTGTCTTCGACCGAATAGCTCGATCTCGCGCGTTTGATTCCCTTGAAGAGGCCCTCGCAACGGTCATCGACGACTCCGAAGGCGCCGGTCTCGGAATTGTGATTCTCGTCCTGATGCTGAAGAAGATTGGCCTGGACGAGGACGCGTTCGACATTGACACGAAAAACGGGGAAACCGTCGCCCGGATTGTGATCCCTATGGATCAGGTGAAGGCGGACAACCTGGATATGATCAGCGAGAAGCTGGTTCAGGAAATTGAACGCTTGCCGGCCTTCCCCGAGAACCTCGTCAGCCTCCAGAGGAAAATCAATGAGCCCGAGGCGGAGATTGCCGAAATCGCCCGCATGGTCAGCACGGACCCGTCGTTGACCGCGGACCTTCTCAAAGTGGTCAATTCAGCGGCGTTCATGCTGCCGAAGCGCGTGGACAATATCCTGGAAGCCGTGAAACTTGTCGGGCTCCGAGCGCTTGGCAAGATGCTCTATTCATATGGAACGCAGAAAGTGCTCGGCGCCGAATCCCCTGAGACCAAATCTCTCTGGGAACACTCCTACCGCACCGCCTTCTACGCGTACCATCTTGCCCGCAATGTGAGCAAGAAAAAGGACATCCTTGACGATGTGTATGTCGGCGGGATCCTGCACGACATGGGCAAGATCATCTTCTCCTCGGTCCATCCTGAACTGATCGACCGCATTGAAGAGTTCTGTAGCGACAAGGGAATCCCCACTCAGCTGTTCGAAGATCTTTCCAGCGGACTCAATCACGCAGAGATCGGCGGGCGCATTGCGGTGAAGTGGAACTTCCCCGAGGCGCTCGTTCACGCAATCCAGTACCATCACCACCCGTCCGACGCGCCCGCGGAGCACCGGGACGTTGTCTACACGGTCTACCTGGCCAACGTCCTCGCAGACCAGAAGCACCGAGACTACGACTTTGAACAGTTTGATCAGGACGTGATGGGCGGGTTCAACATCAGGGAGCAGGGGTCGCTGGACACGCTCCAGAAGCGTCTTGAGGCCCTCTTTGACCGCGAGCAGGGCGGCACCATCCCCCGCAGCGGCCGATAAGATTTCCCTCCCTTTGGGATTGACAAAACCATCGCTACATACTATTTTTCATATATAAGCAAATTCAGGAAGGAGTGAGGCTGTGGCGATAACGCTATACACGACCCCCTCGTGTTCCTTCTGCCGTAAGGCGAAGGATTTTTTCCGAAAGAATCAGGTTCGATTCACAGAATACAATGTTGCTCGGGATCAACGTCGGGCCGACGAGATGGTACGCAAGTCCGGTCAGATGGGCGTGCCGGTGATCGACATAAACGGCAAGATCATCGTGGGCTTCAATCAGTCCGAGGTCGAGCGCGCTCTGCGCTGAGGTCATACCATGGGAGACATTATCAAGGCCGTCAACACCGGCGGAATGGCATTTGAAGTTGAACAGAACGGACACACATTCTGGCTGGACGCCAGCCCGTCGGTCGGCGGTACCAACAAGGGCCCGCTTCCGAAGCCGCTGATGCTTTCCAGTCTCGCCGGTTGTACCGGAATGGACGTGGCCAGCATCCTCTCAAAGATGAAGATGCCGTACGACAGCATGACCATTGAGATTGATGCAAACCTGACCGATCAGCATCCCAAGGTGTACGACAAGATCCATCTCAAGTATATCTTCAAGGGAGATAATCTCGATCTTGGAAAAATCGAGAAGGCCATCAATCTCTCGCAGGACAAGTACTGCGGAGTCACTGCCATACTCGCCAAGACCGCAGAGATCACCTACGAGGTCCTTACCGAATAACGGAAATTCTCGCACTGCGACTGCCCTCCACGCCAGTCAGTCATCTGGGTTCAATCATCTGAGTTCAGTCATCTGAGCCTGTACATACCAGGCGTGGAGGGCAATCCCGCAGGCTACTCCCACGTTCAACGAACCCTTCACCCCCGTCATCCGAACCGAGATTCGTTCCTCTGCCGTCTCAAGCGCTTCACCCGTCAGTCCCAACTCCTCCGAGCCCACAAGGAGGGTGCCGGATTCCGGAAAGGGGAACGAATCAACAGACCGCCCGCCAACTTCGAGGGCCAACAGGGGTCGCCAGTCATCGGGAAGTGCGGTCAGTGGAAATCGCTGGATCTCAACACTCCGCTCGGCTCCGCGGGCACTCCGCAGGAGTCTCGGATGATCGGTTGTCGGACAATCAGGGGACATGCCGATTCGGACAACGCCCAACGCCACCGCGGAGCGGATGATGCTCCCTGCATTGAACGGTGACCGGATAGATTCCATGTAGACCGAAACTGTTCGGGTGGTGCCGAGGGGCAGATCGTTCATACCCGGCTCCCCGCGATCAGCGATGCCGTACCCAGCCGGCGGGAGCAGGTCCCAGTCGCCGACAGGTATGCCAAGCCGAGAGCGTAGTTCGTAGCGGAGGTTGTCAAGGACCCTGAGTATTGCCTCGTTGTCTGCGCCGGCAGCGGTCGGCGGCGGCACAATAGCGGTGTCGCCTGGTGAGGTCTCACTGATCAGATCCAGAAGACCTTCCAGATAGCGGTGATCGGGCAGCGAGCGGTAGTGTACGAATCCGTCGAGCAACCGAACCACTTTCCGCAGGCGCGTGTCCGGGGGTAGCTTGCGGAGCTTCCGAAGGGTGATCATGACGGCGTGAAACTAGAACGCCTGCTTGATCAGATCGTAAACGTCGCTTGCGGTGTGGGGGGCCGGAGCGCTGGCGCTCATCTCGAGGCTGGACGCGGTCTCAGAGACATCCACCAGGTCATCAATCGCCAGATCCATTTCCCGGAGTCGGCCCGGAAGCTCAATCCGTCCAATCATTCGTCTCACGGCCTCCGACGCACGATACGCCACGTCGGCCGGCTTCTGGTCTTCAACTTCTTCTCCGAGCGCGAGGGCGATGTTCTTCAGCTTCTCCGGCCGCGCATGAACCGAAGAATCGATAATGTGCGGGAGCAGTATCGTGGCAACCCAGCTCTTGGGAATGGTGTAGCGGCTGTTGATCGTGTAGGCAAGTGCGCCACCTACGCCCTGGCTGCTCGCCGCAAGGCCGAGGCTCGTCAGCAGCCCCGCTTCACTCGCCTGAATGCGGTGACGCGGATCATTGGGAGCTTCGCTGATTCCTCGCAATGCAAATCCGAGGAGTTCGGTCGCCTTGTAGAGGAGGGTATCGGAATAGAACGATGATCGCGTGGAGATGTATCCCTCCACGGCCGCAAGCAACGTGTCCATCATGGCCGCGGCGGCGTACTTCGGGGACATGGTCAACGCCAGGTTGGGATCCACGAGAACAGCCGTTGTTGTTTCGGCCGGCAGCTCCACAAGAACCGGCTGCCGGGTCACGCCGTCGGTCAGGATGCACTCATTGCGGAGCATGAAATGGTTGCGATAAGACGACGGGACCTCGATGTAGTGCAGAGGCTCAGCCGGCTTGGCACGGCCCGAGAGGACATCGCCCAGTTCGATCTCCGGAGCCGCCGCAACGCTGATGACCCGGGCCGCCGACAGAACTCGCATTCCACCGACACCGAGGATGACCCTCGCCTGACTCGCGCGGGCAACCGAGACCAGCTCATTGAGCCCTGCGGTGGTTGCCCCCGGTCCAATCTCGTCATACACGATGGCGTTGATCGCGCGGCGGCTGAGAATCCCCTCAATCTGATCTATTGTGCCGTTCTGCCTGAGTACCGATTCCGTGACGATGAAGCATCGCGAACCAAAAGCCGAGACCACCTGACCGATGCGGTTGATCACGTCGGTCCCAAACACCACCTGCCGCGGGAAGCGGAGTATCAGATCACTCATTCTCTTGCCCACCAAAAAAAGAGGCAGTGACGTATCTGATCTGCCACTGCCCCAGGATCTCAATACCAGTATGCTATCAAAGACTGAACATGTCCATGATCTGTTCGGCCACATGCTCAACGACAATGTCGTCAATGTAGTTGGGGTCTTCGAGCTTCTTCTTCACCTCTTCAACCCTGTCCGCACGGACATCGGGGGCTTTCCTGACCTGTTGCGCAATTTGGAAGACCTCCGCTTTCATTCTGGCTTCATCTGAGAAATCGACTGAGTCGTTTTCCGGCTTGGCAGCACGCTGAGTTTTTTCTGTCTGAGAGTAGCGCTGCACTGGATCTACCGGACCAAGCCGCTCAATGGTCATTTCAGAGCCTTCCTTTCACTACATACATCGTCAACAACCGACTACAATATTAACCCTTTTTCGGTGTGCCGACAAGGAGAACACACTCGCCCTTGACGGCCGGCCTTTTCTCCATTTTGTCCAAGAGATTCTTCGCCGAGCCTTCCAGAAACTCCTCATGAATCTTCGTGATCTCCCGGCCAAGCAATATCGGTCGCTCAGCATCAAGATCGGCTAGAGCGCCCAATAACTTCAGAAGTCGATGTGGAGATTCATAAAGAATGAACATTTCCGCGCCGGCCAGGAGCTCACTCAGACGCTTCTTGCGCCGGCCGGCTTTCGGCGAGAGGAACCCCTCAAACACGACGGTCTTGCCGGGAAGCCCCGCCACGCTCAGGATTGCTGAGAGAGCCGACGGTCCCGGAATCGGAACAACCCCGAACCCTGCATCCCGGACACTCCGAACCAGCGTCCGGCCGGGATCGCTGATGCCCGGCGTTCCCGCGTCCGTGATGTAGGCAACATCTTCACCGTTGCCCAGGCGAGCCACAACGGCCACCGCGCTCTGACGCTCATTGTGGCTGTGCCCACTCAGCAATGGTTTCTTGATGCCGTAGTGATTGAGCAGTCGTCTGCTGTAACGGGTGTCCTCACAAACGATCACGTCAACAGACTTGAGGGTGTCGATGGCCCTGATCGTGATGTCGCCGAGATTCCCGATCGGCGTCGCCACCATGTAGAGAGTTGCCATGCGTGGAGTGTACGACGCGCCGCTCACGGACGACAACCTGAGCAATTTCCCTTGACCGGCCTGGGCCGGTCGCACTACGATTCCTATCCGTTGAACCCGACATCACTCGCGACCGATGCGCACCCTTGGCCGCATGCCTGACACAGGAGAAGACGACATGAAGATCAAACGCATCGAGCACGTGGGCGTCGTTGTTCGTGATCTCGAGCAGAGCCGGACGCTCTGGGAAGACTGCCTCGGATTTGGTCGCTCGGAAGTCGATGTTGTCGGTAACCTGCAACTTGGCATCTATCCGGTTGGAGAGTCCATGGT
>DAOWMR010000455.1 GCA_030642995.1 Spirochaetales bacterium | reverse complement strand
GTACGTATGCCCACATCTCGTGAGAATGGAGCACGATCGAAGATTGGCAACGGGAATCGGGCTGTGCATGTCTGCGCTGCGGTGTTCTCAACGGTCCACGCGCAACCTCGTATGACGTGCGACAAAGTAGGCACCGTTAGCTCCGGATCCTGCACGGTGCCTTCACCGAGGCATTTGGCGTAGTAGGCGCTCGCGAACCAATCGGACACCCATTCGGCGGCATTGCCGTGCATATCGTAGATGCCCCACGCGTTCGGCTTAAGCGTCGCAACGCGCGCTGCCCGACCCTGCGGGTCACTCCGGCGATGAGGGAGCTGTCGGCGAGTGCCGTGGGCAGATCCGGTACGATCCGGGATGCATCGAGTACATCGCGTGCGCCCACCGCAAGAGGTCGTGCGGCGTCAAAATCGATATCCGAATCCGTAACTATGGTGAGGCGAGTGATGCCTGCGTTCTTGATCGCACGGCAGACGGCGCCCACGTTGCGAGGTTCGCTTGGATGGGAGAGGACAACGTGGACGTGGTGAAGACGCATCAATTGCACAATAGTCCTTCCATCTGTACTTCCAGCATCATGGTACGCCGTCGGGTATCTTTGAGTCTATTCTCCACTTTCGGTTCCTTGTGTGGTGTTCCTCCGAGAAAACGGTAGAATAGAACCACGGTGACTTCTGCAATTCCGCTTGCGTCTCTCTATTTTCTCGCTGCCGCTGCGGCCATTGGTCTCTGCTTCAGAATCATGCGAGACACCTCGCTCGTCGCGCGGGAGCTGTTGGGGCTCGCGGCTTCCGTCGCACTGTGGGCTTTTTTTTACGGTTTTGAGATCCTCTCTCAATCGGAGTCCTATCGTCAGCTCTGGTCGCAGTTTGCCTACATCGGTACCTACGGCACGGGTGCGTTCCTGTTCCGGTTTGCCGTCAGGTGGCTCCGCCCTCGCCGGCAAGGGTGGTGGATTCAGTTGGTGTGGATTGTGCCGGTGTTCATGGTGCTCGCGGCCTTCACGAACGAGTTGCACGGACTCGTCTGGCCGGAGATCCGGCCCTCGGATCAGATTTCCTATGTCTGGTTCTACGGCCACGGGCCCATTTTCTGGGTTGGTGTCATCTATCAGTATCTCGCGATCGGCATGAGCTTCGTACTGATCATTGCCGCCGCTTGGACGCGCAAGGGTATCTATCGTCGGCAGGCGCTTCACGTCGTTGCCGGGATTGTGGTTGCGGTTGCGGGAAACGCGACGTATCTCGCCCGGTTCATCGCGCTCCCGGTGGACATCACTCCCATGGCACTCGCGATCTCCACCGCAATCTTCTATGCGAGCGTCTCTCGTGCGCGACTGCTGGATCTCCTCCCGGCTGCGCGACATCGCGTCGTGGATCTCATGCCGGACGGACTCCTGGTTCTCGATGAGGATTTTCGTGTCGTCGATTGGAATACGGCGGCCCTCACGATGTGGGGTATCAGTCAATCAGAACTGACCGGAACCCCGGTCGCCGACCTGGTGCCGCTGTGGCCGGAGCAGATTGCCCCCGGGCTCGCTGAGCCGGACTCGGGAGTGTTTCGAACGACCCTGCTGGTCGGCGGCAAGCCGGATCCAAAGACCTATGTGGACCTGGACGTCCGGCGTTTCTCCATACGTTCCCGTGGTTCGGACGGGTGGATCGTGGTATTCCGTGACGCAAGCGAGATCCGACGCACGGAGAGGGATCTTCAGGAAGCTAACGGGCGGCTGGAAGCGCTCAACAAGATGCTTCTCTCCCAGGCAATCCACGACAGTCTTACCGGTCTGTTCAATCGCGCTTATCTGGACGAAGCGCTTCCGCGTGAGCTCGCGCGATGTGAACGAGACGGAAGCACTATCGCGCTGCTCATTCTGGACGTGGATCACTTCAAGATCGTGAACGACACATACGGCCATGACACGGGCGACCTGGTGCTCAAAGGGGTTGCCCGGCTGGTTCGCGGGATCGTACGGGCAGGTGACCTTCCGTGCCGGTTCGGCGGTGACGAGGTGGTAGCGGTGATGCCGGGGGCTTCCGAGGCGGAGGCGGTCGGCGTAGCAGAGAGAATCCGACAACGGGTGAGTGAAGAGCAATTTGGAGACGAGAGTATCCAGTTGTCGGTGACGGTGTCCGTCGGCTTCGCCATTTTTCCCATCCACGCGAACTCATCCGCGGACCTGTTTCGGGCCGCCGACCGGGCACTCTATGCCGCCAAAGACGCCGGTCGCAATCGGACACTGCCTGCCGCCCTGCCGGACAGTGGCGAACGCATATGAGCGTTCGCCGGCCCCTCGGCTGGTCATAGTCGACACTGTTTGCCCTGACCCGATATAGTGGCCGCATGGCAATTGCACACAGACGGACGAGCGGACCAGTCAGGATCCGCATGATAGGCTTCCTCGTTCTGATTCTCGTTTCAGGGTTGCCCGGAATCGCCTCGGCATTCACCGGTCCCTCCCGGCTCCTCTCGTTGGACGAAACGGTGCAGGGCACGGTTCCTGTTGGGGGTGAGTGGCAGACGACCACCTACCAGCTGACAATCCGGGATGACATCTTTGCAATTCGTGT
>DAOWMR010000235.1 GCA_030642995.1 Spirochaetales bacterium | reverse complement strand
CGCCCGCCTGTTTCTGGCGAAGAAAAACGGTCGAGTCATCGGTCGAGTTGCGGGGATAATCAACGATCGGGCAAATGAAAAATGGGGGCAACGGAACTGCAGATTCGGCTGGGTTGACGGTGTCGACGATCTGGAAGTCTGGGCTGCGCTCATGAACGCAGTCGAGAACTGGGCTGCAGAAGAAGGCATGGCGCACTTGCAGGGGCCGTTCGGCTTCACGAACTTCGACAAAGAAGGCATGTTGGTAGAGGGATTCCAGGAAATCGCAACGATGTCTGCCGGGTATAATTATCCCTACTACGGGCATCACATGGAGGCGTTGGGTTACGCGAAAGAAACAGACTGGGTCGAGTTCCTGGTACAATCGCCCGACAAAATTCCCGAGAAAGTCCTTCGGGTGCAAGACCTTGTGCTCAAACGTTACCACCTCCGATTGGTGGAATCAAAGAAGAAGAGTCTGGTTCGGTACTCAAAGAAGGTGTTCGATCTGCTCAACACGGCATATGCAGATCTGTACGGGGTGGTCGAATTGACTGCCGATCAGATCGATACATATATCAAAGAGTACTTCCGTTTCGTCGATCCCGACCTCACGAAGGTCGTGATAGACGAGAACGATGGAGTCGTTGCATTCGGTCTGGCAATGCCTTCGCTCGCGCACGCTCTCCAGAAGGCAAAAGGCAAAATCTTTCCGTTTGGCTTCGTCCATCTATTGCGTGCCCTGAGGACGCCGCACCGAATTGAGATGCTGCTGGTGGCTGTCAGACCTGACTTCCAGGCTAAAGGGATACCGGCTATTCTCATGACCGAGATCCACCGAAACTGTAAGGAACGAGGCATCCTCGATGCGGAAACCAACCCGGAACTGGAAAGCAATACACAGATACAGGCGATGTGGAAACACTATCCGGCGCGACAACACAAACGACGGCGATGCTATCATAAGGCAATCGCTGCCATCGGATAGGCACCGCGTCTCTCAATCCGACAGTTGACGTGGATTGTCGGCCACGACTGCGCGAATCTGCGTGGAACCCGGCACTATTTGGAAAGCAGCCGCTGGTTTAGAATCATGAGGATGAAAACACAGAAGTCCGTGGATTCCGGCTCTCCGCAATCTCGCGTCCGCAGCCGTCGAAGGAACGGTGGTTTCCGGATCAGCCCCCGAACAATCGGCAGAATGCGCGAGTTCGCCCGGATAATGATAAAATACGGCTTCTCCGGGTCAATTCGCGCCCTTCGCCTCGGTAAGAGCGTGCCGGGAATTCGATCGCTCCTTTCCCGTCGTGGCAGCGCAGAAGTCCCGGACGGGCTATCGAAGTGGGAACTGCTTCGTCTTGCATTGGAGGAACTCGGCCCGACGTTTGTCAAGCTGGGACAGCTGTTGAGCACCCGCAGCGATATCCTCCCGGAGGAACTCCTCACTCAGTTCTCTCGCCTCCAGGACAGCGTACAACCCGTAGAATGGCCAAGGATACGGGAGGCGCTGCACGCGGAACTCGGGAACGAGATTACCAACGTTTTTGCGAGGATCGACGAATACCCAACCGGGTCGGCCTCCATTGCTCAGGTGCACCGCGGAGTACTGGTTACGGGAGAGGAAGTCGCGGTCAAGATCCAGCGGCCCGGAATTCCCGGCACGATCGAGATCGACCTTGACATCATGGATCAAGTGGCCCGGCTTGCAGAACGACATCTCCCGATCGTCCGTCACTTCCATCCGTCGGACCTTATGAAAGAATTTCGCAAGCACATTCTCCAAGAGCTCGATTTCGGGCGGGAGCGCCGTAACATGGAGCGCTTCCGCGCAAATCACGCGAAGAGGTACGGGATCTACGTACCGGAAACGTATGCCGAATACTGCACTCATCGGCTCATCGTCATGGAGTTCGTGGACGGGGTCAAACTCTCGGCGCTGGACAGTGAGGGGTTCCACAAGAAACTGCCGGACTGCGATCCTTCCGTCATCGCTCGACGCGGTGCAGATCTGACACTCGAGCAGATCCTGATACACGGCTTCTTCCATGCAGATCCGCATCCCGGAAACATCATGATACTCCCCGGCAATGTTTTGTGTTTCCTGGATTTCGGGATGATGGGCGAATTGCGCGAGACGGAGCGCAACCAGATGGCGGCGGCGGTCCTGGGCATCGCTCAACAGGACGGCCGGCGCGTCGCCGATGCCTTGGTGCGCCTGAGTAACCAGAATCGAACCGTGCAATACGACACACTTGTGGACGAGGTGCAGGTACTTGTGCAGGACTATCTCGATAGACCGCTGAAGGACCTCGACATCGGCGAACTGTTTGCAGACCTTGTCCGGCTCGTCACCACGCACGGCATCCATGTCCCCGCCAGTCTCCTGATGGTGGTAAAGGCACTTCTGACCACCGAGGGCGTCGGAGTGAGGATTTATCCGGAGTTCACTCTGCAGCCGGCGCTTCGAGCCGTGGCACGCAAACTGATGATTGAGCAGTTGCGGCCGAATCGGATGGCGAAACTCGGGTCGGCGACGATGATGGAATACCTGCAGTTGCTGCGCGACCTGCCTGGAGATACCGGTGATGTCCTTCGGCAATTGCGCGCCGGCCGGTTGGTCATTGGGTTTCGCATGCGAGGTCTCGAACCGTTGCGTCGCACGTTGGACAACATTAGCTACCGGCTGATTTTCGGCATTGTACTTGCAGCGTTGATGATAAGCTCGGCGCTGATAATCCAAGCGAAGATCCCGCCCCTGTGGAACGGCATACCTCTGATTGGTGTGGTCGGTTTCGTGATCGCGGGTGTACTCAGTCTCAGTTTCCTGGTAAGCCTCATTTCTCACGTGTTCCGGCGCGACCGATAGACCAACACGGCCAATTAAACGTACCGCGAAACAATGGAGCGGACGCTGCCGAGATAGCTGCCGCCGAAGATGTTCAGGTGATTGAGCATGTGATAGAGGTTGTAGAGATCGCGGCGCTCGGGGTACCCGGGCTGGAGCGGCGTCTCGTCGCGGTACGCGCGGTAGAAGGCGGGAGGGAAGCCTCCGAAAAGCTCGGTCATGGCCAGATCAGCCTCCGGATGCCCGTAGTACACGGCCGGGTCAATGAGCACCGGTGTTCCGGATTCGTCGCACAGATAGTTTCCACTCCACAGATCCCCATGAAGGAGCGCCGGGTGATCCGGCTCCACGAGCAATGAATCCATGCGGTTGACAATTGTATCGATTGACCCGGAGAGACGAGAATCAATTCTGCCCCGGTCGCGAGCGAGGCGGGCCTGGAACCCAATGCGTTGCGATGCGAAGAAACCGCACCAGCTATCGGACCAAGTGTTCGGTTGCTCGGTGGATCCGATGAAATTATCCGATTCAAACCCGTACCGATCACCGGAGAGTGAGCGGTGCATCCGGGCGAGTTCTCGACCAAAGCGTTCGTGAAAGCCCGGTCCCGGGCGTCCGGTATCAATCCACTCCATGAGAATGAAAGACTCCCGGCCGGTTGCGCCGACAGCCAGCGCGCGAGGCACTCGCGGACCGTCGTCGCACCGCAGCGCAGCCAGGCCACGCGCCTCCGCATCGAACATTGCCCCGGGAAGCGTCGTTGCCCGTTTGACAAAAAGCCTACCGCCGTTGGACAGGTCAAGCCGTGCGCCATTGGCGATACACCCGCCCGAAACCGACGATCTACCGGTGATCTGCACCCCTGCCCCGGCCACCCGCTCCACGGCTTCGTCAAGCGAGCGTGCGTCGTCAATCATTGGCGCCGTTCACTAATTCGTCGGCAATCCGAACGCAGGTCCGGGAAACGATCTCATACACCCGCTCAAATCCGTCAATGCCGCCGTACCATGGATCCGGAACGTCGGGAAAGTGGCGGTCGTTCACCTCAGGGTCGTGAGCGCGGAACATGACAATTTTCTCTTCGGTCGATTCATCGCGGACGCCATGACGGAGCGCCCGGTAGTGACCGGCATCCATCGCAAAGACATAGTCATACGCATCGAGATCTGCCCGCGTGACTCGGCGGGACCGGGTCCGGATGTCAATGCCGTGCCTCCGTGCAACTGAGCGCATGCGGGGATCGGCCGGTTCGCCGACATGGTAGGCGTCGGTTCCGGCGCTGTCCACTTCAAAACGACTCTCAACGCCACGTCGCTCCAACTCGGATCTCAGTACGGCCTCTGCGAGGGGGCTTCGACAGATGTTGCCCGTGCAGACGAAGAGAATTCGAGTGAGTTCGTTGCTCATAGTTGGTCCCTATCGCGCGATGAGGAGGATGGCCTCGGCCGGGGCGGCCAGCATGATGTACGGTGGACGATTCAGCAAATGCAGTGGACCGGAGGTGACGGAATCCATTTCGAGTGTCAGATTGGTACCTGAGCCCGCGTCCATCTCCAGGTTCACGCCCGCCAGGCTGCGACGGACGGAAGTGAGGTCCAGTACGGTGGGCGGGCTGCCGCGGGCATACACCACGTAATTGTGCGCGTACAAATCGCTCTGCTCAATCCGAACCGAAACGGTTTCGGCAGTCGATCCCGGCACAGGTGATGCTGAGATGAGATAGACATCGTTGTCGGAATTCAGAGCGGGCGATATCTGCACGACCATTGCCGGAGCGGAGTTCTGCAGGTAGTCCACGGTAACCGCGTCGGTGGGCTGCAAGATCTCAATGAGGACAACGAGCAGACAAATGACAGCCTCGGATAGTACCGGCACGGACACAGTGTACAAAAAAGAGGCCCCGCTGTCTGCGGGGCCGTCATCATGGGTGTCAGAATCGATTTCGATCTGAGATCGACTTGTCAGTTGACCTGGATCTCAATCTTCCGGGGCTGGGCCTCGGGCTGCTTGTTGAGAGTGATAATGAGAAGACCGTTGGTGAATGCCGCCTCAATTGCCTCACGATTGACCTCCTTGGGGAGCGAGAACCGGCGATTGAACGCACCTCGTCGGCGCCCACCGTTCGCGCTCTCCTTGTTGCCCTCGTCCTCCGACGCTTCAACTGATGCAATGCTGAGGACACCGTCTTTGACCTGGATGTCCACGTCGTTCCGGGCATAGCCGGGCAGCTCGACCTCAATCACGTATCGATCATTCTCCTCCCGCGCATCCACGGCTGGGAACGGTGAAAGGTTGATCCCGGCGGAGCCAAAGACCCGATGTGCCATGGAATCGAAATTCCTCATCATATCCGCGTCGTATGCTCGACCATGCTTAACCATATATGCCATTGCAGTCCTCCTGACTTTCGTTACAAGGTAT
>DAOWMR010000459.1 GCA_030642995.1 Spirochaetales bacterium | reverse complement strand
GTTTCAACAAACCATTCTCGCCGGTGAGATCCTCAGGACCTTTGTAGTCCTTCAGCAATTCCTGTAGCACTTCCTTTGTGATAGCCATTTGCGCTCCTCCTCAAGAGCATAGCCATTTACACAAAGTATCTTATACCCTCGTTGCGGCCTGGAATTGTGCGCACGAGTCTGTACTGAGGGTGTGGGCTGCCCGGTACGTCGACGGGAGCTGGCAACCTGAGGAAGTGGTGGATCCCTCCGGGGAAGGGTCGATCTACGCCTACGTCGCTGCTGATGGATCGGGACACTTCGCAGGTGCGTGGACGCAGCAACCCGCGGCGCTTTCGAACTTCGACATCCGGGCTATCTGGTTCGAGTAGCGCCGCAGCGCGACACGGTTTACATGATGTGGCCCACCGACCGGTCTGCGACGCCCTACGGCCACACCTAATCTCTCTCCTACAATATTTCCGTCTCTGTTCCGTCTACATAGACAACATGAAGAGACGGTTTACGGCTGCAAGCTATCAGAAAAACCAGCGAATCATCTGGTTCGTAAACAGATCGGAAGACTCTGAGGACTACGAACTGGATGAGCTACTGTCCGAGAAGGAATCCGAGGAATTGAGAAGCTATTTGCGGGGTGGATCTCTTGGTTGCCATATAGAAGAGTATCTCGACTCAAATCAGAGTGAAGAAGCGCTTCCTTCGTGGAACACAATCGGAAGACTCTATCCTCTCCATGAAGAGGGCGGGTACTGCCTTTCCTTTGAAGTTGTTGGCTGTATCGAAGCTTGAGCTCGCGATAACTGCACATGGACTCGAGTGCCGGCAGCGACTCCGCTGGTTCTGCGAGTCTTGCCGGAAAGTCCTGCCCCTATTGCAAAAACGCCCATATTATGCGATATTATGGCAAGGCGCTGACGCTGTGATCTGCTTTTCTTGGCCTGCCGTACTTGTGTAATCCGACAAAAGCCCTCACTTCATCTGTGACCGAATCTGTGAGAGAGCCCGCTCCCAAGTGAGGACGGGACAAAAGGAAGTAGCAGTGGCTACAAAATTGTACGTAGGGAATCTGAGCTATCGGACCGAGCAGGAATCGCTTCACTCACTGTTTGCGCAGTATGGAGAAGTTATCTCGGCCCAGATCGTCACCGACCGTGACACCGGTCGATCCCGTGGTTTTGGATTCGTAGAGTTCGCTGAGCAAGAGGCAGCGGAAAAGGCAACTCGTGAATTGAACGGTACTGAGCTTGATGGGCGGAACCTGAAGGTCAACGAAGCCCGATCGCGCGAAGAGCGACCGAAACGTGACGATTACCGTTACTAATGCCCAAACGGTCATATAAGGGCGATAAGCGTCGCCGGGAGATCGCAAAGAAAAAAAAGCGAGAAGAAAAACTAAATCGGAAACATACCGTCAAGGATGAGTCCGACACCAACGGTGAAGACACCTCATACCTGGAGTACCTACATCCCGGCGGATTGCCGGAAGAGCTCCGGGAAGAATCGTCTGATGAAGATTCCGCGGACAGTGAGCCCGCCGCGGATCTGTCAGGCTCTGGTGGACCACAAAAATAACAATTGAATTTCGTATGGCGGCCGTCGCGCACCGATAACCGGTGCATAGAGACGGCCGTCTGCGAATATCACGTCCCTCGAATCCACATCAATTCAGCAACGCGCCTCCAATTCATCTCCGTGGTGACGCCTCTATCCTCTTGTCCAGTGCGCTATACTTGTGGGAAGCCGGGAGGCGAGGAGGGCGTATGGATCGCGGAATCTCACGCAGGGCGAGGTGGACTCTTGGATTGACTTGCGCGGCCATGGTCGCGTTTATCTTTGTTCCGGAACACGCCTGGGCATCCTTCCCTGCCGGTACGCCGGTTCTAACCCCCGAGGGCTCGGTACCCATTGAGCTTCTCCGCACGGGTCAGGAGGTCATCACGTACGACCCGGGATCGGACGCACCGGCGATTGCTTCAATCATCGAGCTCACCTCCAGATCTGCCGGCGGCACCATCATTGAGATCACGGCCGGTGGCAGTGTTTCGTCCACCGAGCGCCATGCGTTCTGGGTTGTTTCCGGGGATCGACTTGCGGGTCGTCCGGACGCACCTGGAGACCGGCAATCGCTTTCGATCAATGGTCGTTGGGTCGCCGCTGAGGACATTCGGCGAGGGGACCGACTCCTTTCGGTTGACGGGGAGCGCGAGGTCACCCGAGTGACGACCAAACCCATTGAGGGGCCGGGGTACGACCTTCGCGTGACCGGCATTGGCGGCGTGGCCGTCGGCCCCGATGTTTTCGCCGGCGACGTTACCCGCGACGAACTGCCGTTTGTCTCAGGTTCCGGTGGTGGTGGCGGTTGCTTTGTGGCCGGGACGCCCGTCCTGACATCCTCGGGTGCCGTAGCCATTGAGCGAGTCGGTGCCGGTGATCGGGTCTGGGCCTGGAATCTCAACGCGCACAACTGGGCGCTTCAAGAGGTGCAACGTCTCCTGGTCCACGAACACACCGATGACTTTGTTGACATCAGGGTCT
>DAOWMR010000107.1 GCA_030642995.1 Spirochaetales bacterium | reverse complement strand
CTCCTCGATGATCTGCCAGGCCACTTGGTCTTCGCCCCACGTGGGGTTGTCGGCGATGATCTGGAAGACGCGATCGCGCCAGAGATCCATCTGCTGCTGGAGCACGATGTACACGATCGTGGGATTGGTCGTGGCGCCGACGGCTCCGTGCTCGATGCCGTAGGCGAGTTCGTCCGTGTTGCACGAATCGTTCCAGTAATCGGTTGGTGTCGTCTGCGACATCTCATGCAGATGACTCTTGTAGTTGGCCATGGTTTCTCCTCGGGTCGTGATTCTCTATCCAAGTCCCAACAGGGACCGGGTGCGTGCGAAGTGCTTGTTGTGGCGATCAACGGCGGTGGCACTGGGGCCGCTCGTGAGCGTGGCAAGGATCTCGCCGTGATCCTCCGCGACCGCCGTCAGATCGCGCATCTGCGTGTGGGAAGCCTCAATCTCGGCGTGCATGAATGCCTGCAGGGTGTGGTAGATCGCTATGAACAGGTGGTTGCCGCCAGCTTTAATGATCGTCTCGTGAAACCGATAGTCCAAATCAACGAGTGCCGTCCCGTCCCGTTCCGAAGCCGCGTGTCGCATGTCCTGGACAACCTTATCCAGCAGGGATAGCACCTGCCGGCTCTCGGTGTCCCCACGCTCAACGGCTGATGCAAGTCTATCGAAACAAATCGATTCAATGGCCTGGCGAAGTTCGAACACGTCCTTCAGATCGTCGTCTCCAAGCAGAAGGGCCCACGTGATGGCCTCCACCGAGATATTGGCCCGATCTTGGACAAAGGTGCCCTTCGCCGCCTTCGACTCGACCACGCCGAGATGCTGAAATACCTTCATTGCCTCGCGAATGGAGGATCGACCCACGCCAAACTGCTGCGCGAGTTCCTGTTCGGTGGGAAGTTGCTGTCCGGGCCGGTACTGTCCGGACGCAATCAGATCCTTCACTCGTGACATGACTTGCGCCACGACGGTCTGCTGGGAGATTATCTGCTCAGGCGGTTGCTCATGCATTGGGCTTGCCGGTCCTATTGTCTGATATTATGATGATACAACATTGTTACGACAGATGACAATCGACCGAAGGAGTCTTACCGTGGGTCTGATACAGGAGATGATCGCGCGAGCCCGCGCGGCGCAGAAGCAAATTGAGTTCTACACTCAAGAGCAAATTGACGAACTCGTGGCCGCCGTCGGGTGGGAAGTGTACAAGATGGAGAGCGCGGTTGCGTGTGCGAAGCTTGCCTACCAGGAAACCGGCATGGGTGTGTACGAAGACAAGCTTCTGAAGCACCAGAAGAAGATCCTCGGTACGCTCCGCGATCTTGAAGGCGTCAAATCCGCCGGGGTGATTGAGGAGATACCCGAGAAGGGACTCATCAAGGTGGCAAAGCCGGTCGGGATAGTCGGCGCGCTCATCCCGGTCACGAACCCCACCTCTTCGGTCGGCTGCAACGGACTTGCGATACTGAAGAACCGCAACGCGATGATTTTTGCCCCGCATCCAAAGGCCAAAGGGTGTTCCGGACTGGCGGCCAGGTTCATGCGCGAAGGCATTGAGAAGATCGGCGGTCCCGTGGATCTGATTCAGTGGATCGAGGAGCCCTCGGTGGGACTCACTCAGGAACTGATGAGCGAAGTGGACCTGGTCGTAGCCACCGGCGGCGCCGGAATGGTGAAGGCGGCATACTCGAGCGGCACACCGGCGTACGGAGTGGGCGCGGGCAATGCCACCGTCGTCGTTGACGAAACCGCCGACATTACCGACGCGGCGGACAAGATTTTCAAGGGGAAGACCTTTGATCACGCAACGAGTTGTTCCAGTGAGAACTCCATCGTTGTGCAGGCCGCCATCTACGATCAACTCCTGATGGAGTTGAAGGCAAAGGGTGGCTATCTTTGCTCGGCCGATGAAAAGGCGAATCTCAGGGCAACGATGTGGCCGGACGGACATGCGTTGAATCGGAAGGTTGTTGCGCAGTCGGCCCCAAGCATCGCCGAGGTTGCGGGGATTGATGTTCCGCCCGACACTCGATTCCTGATGGTCGAGGCGGAGGCAGTCGGGCCCGATGAGCCGTTTGCCGGTGAGAAGCTCTCCCTGGTTCTCACCGTCTGGAAGTACAATGAGTTCCCGGAGGCTGTGCAGTATGTCCGGGACATCACCGGGTTCTCGGGTTACGGTCACTCGTGCGGCATTCACTCGACGAGCGACGAGCACATCCTGGAGCTTGCCGTCGGCGCGCCGGTCAGCCGGATGATAGTCAGGCAGCCGCAGAGCTACGCCAACAGCGGCAATTACGACAACGGCATGCCGTTCTCGTTAACCCTTGGGTGCGGGACGTGGGGTGGCAACATCGCCAGCGAGAATATCACCGACAAGCACTTCCGCAATGTTACCTGGGTCTCGAAGCCTATTGCCCCCGTGGTGCCGACTGAAGAAGGTATCTTCACGAAACACTGGGAGAAGCACGGGCGGTAGGATTGCGACCGGCTCATCTGGTATAGTGCATTGTTGTTGGTGTGGGGCCGGCTTGTCCGCGAGGCAGCCCCGTCACTGAATTTGCGTACGAATCACATACGTCTCCGAGCTTTGTCTCCTACGGCCATCGGTCACGGGGCAAAGCCGATGGGTTCGGCTGGAAACGGCAGGGCCTCCCGTGTTTGGAAAGGAGAACATGAACATCTCACGCGCGATTGCGATTGTGGCAATCCTTCTATTGATGCCGGCCTTCGCATACTCTCTCAATTTTGCGGTGAACGGTGAGCCCACAGGGATTCCCGTCACCGTTCTGCTGGATCTGCGTCGCGACCATTTCGTCGAGACTCCCGACGGCAAATCGCGGATTGTATCGGGCTCTTCGCTCGGAGACATCCTGCCGCTCTTCTACGACATTCACAGAATGGAGATCGACACAGCCGAATCCACTGCTTCCCCGACCGGGGATCATCTTGTCGACCATCTGTTCGATGCCGTTGTGTGGTCTGAAGGCGGCGGCTGGTCGCTTTTTCTTGATGGGGAGATCTATGAGGGTGTTCAATCGATCTCCCTCTGGGGGGCGCCTCTTGATAGCAGGGAGCTGGAGGTTTGGCTCAGCTGGGAGGGCACCGACCTCATCGGCGCCGAGATCCAGCGATTCGCGGAGTTGCACGGACTTGATATTGCTATCTCGGAGATTCCGAACAGCAGGAGCAAGCTGATCGCAGTGAGCAGGGCGGGCGGAATCCCTGCGGATCTTGTGATGATTCAGTCCGACTACCTTGCAGATCTCGTGGACAATCACACCCTGCAGCCGATCGAATCGATGCTCTCCGAGAATGTGTTGGGGAAGGGGAGGGGCGCCTTTGACTATGCCGGGAGGACCTGGGCATACCCGTTCTACTTCGATTCTCATCTCCTCTTCTACAACACCAACCTCATCACCGAACGGCCGTCACTCTCGTGGACACTTGAGGACCTTGAAGGTTTGTCCGCCGAACTGCTGGCCCGCGACGCACACGGCGCCGAGGACGGAGAAGCCGCGGGCATTCCCATCTCGTGGAATGCCTACTCCGCCTACTGGCTGACCCCCTTCGTGATTGGGTTTGGAAAAGATCGGATCGTGGACGTGCAGGGGCGTGTCGTCGTAGATGATGAACCTACCCGGAGCGCCGTGGAGTACCTGCTCTATCTTCGTGAACGCGGGTACCTGGAGGTCATGGAGCGCGACGCCATGACGGCCTATTTTGCCACCGGCCGAGTAGCCATGATCCTCTCGGGATCCTACAGCATTCCGCACTTCGAGCGTCTTGGGCTTCCGTTCTCGGTGCTCCCCTACCCGGCGGTTCCCGGGACAGGGCGACACGTGGCGCCGTTTCTTGATTTCAAAGGGCTGGCCGTACCTCGCCGTGCACGGCATCCGGTTCTTGCCCGTCGCCTGATTCAATACCTCTCCACACCGGCGGTCCAGGCCGCGGTTTCTCTCCCCCTGCGGAAGATGCCGGCTTCCGCCCCTGCGTGGGAGCTGATCCGCGATTCGCACCCCTATTTCGAGGTGTTGGAAGAGAGCTACCGCATAGGCATCCCGGTCCCGGCCGAGCGGTCGTATGCAACCTACAAGTCGCTGATGTGGCGTTTGTTGAGATTCGTGTTCACCGACCAGATGAGCGTTGAAGAAATGCTCGCTACCGGTGACGAACTCCTCCGCAATGCGGCACTTCGTACTTCAACCCAATAGGAGAGCACGACAAAAATGGAGAAGAAGGGAATTCCTACTATCGCCGTGGTGCTGATTGCGCTGTTCATTGGAACCGTTCCGGTGATTGCCGACGACACCGAGGCAGTTGACGCCGTCACTTCGCCTACCTGGACCCTGGAGTTGTCGGGATATCGAAACCACGATTTGCAGACATACGAAGTCCGAGACATGATCCTTGATCAGAACCTCGGACGAACGGTCACGGTTGAAGAGCGCGGTGAGGCCGTGGTGTACGCCGGTGTTCCGCTCTCTGCGGTCCTTGCAATCGTTGACAGTGTAGATTTTGAGGAGCCGTGGCAGCTGGATCGGACTCTCTGGGCCGACGGCTATGATGTCACCCTTACCGCACGGAACGGATACGCTGCAACGTTCAACACCGCCGATTTCGATAGTGATGCACTCCTTTTTGCAGTAGAGCGAAACGGTGAGACGATTCACCCACGGATCACCGGGGACTCCTCCCGTAGTCTCTGGGTAAATGATCTTGTCTCAGTTGAGGCGCTCCTCGCAGGTGGTGTCGCGGATGCGGCCCGGGCAGCCTTTGAGCTGGTTCTGATCGTCAACGGTTGCGAATACGCCTACTCTTTCGCCGACCTTGAACAGCTCTCTCTCTACCGGGAGGCGTCCGGGCAGTACACAACATCCGCAGGAGTCGTAAACGCCGGGATTTATGGTGGAGTCCTGCTCAAGGAGATGCTCGAGCAATTTGTCCAGTTGAAAGCAGAAACGCAGATCACCTTCGTCGCCGTAGACGGCTACGAAATGACGTACAGCGGCGCCCAGGTGCTGGATCAGGCGGACGGTCAATGGCTTCTGGCTTTTGAGAAAGACGGCGAACCGCTTCCGATGGATCCGGGATACGTGCGAACGATCAAGGTGGGCCCCAACACGCCCAACATCGACGGTCACCTTTCGGTCCGAATGGTCGCCGAGATTCTCGTGGATGGTGAGGGGTATCGTGACTACACGCTCCGGATGCGTGGTCCCATGAACAACGATCTGCACAGAAGCACGCTCCAGAGTACCATGGCCTTCACCGGGAGGGCCGTAACCTTCTCCCGGCGTGGCGAGACCAACGAGTACACCGGGATTCCCCTCTATGAACTGCTCGCGTTCTCTGATGACCCGCACTACGCGCCGCACCGTCAGGATTCGACTATCGATCCCTACAATCGCGAGGCCGCCGTTGCCGGTTACGGCGTGATCATCACCGCGTCGGACGGTTTTTCGATTACCCTTGATTCTCGGGAGCTTCACGAGAACGATGACGTCATTCTCGCTCTCAAGAAAAACGGGGAAGAATTGCCCGGGTCCGAGTGGCCGCTCATCATCGTATGGGATGACGACGCCGCGATTGTTCCTTCGGGCATCAAGAACGTCCGGAACGTCGTATCGATAGAGCTCGACATGTGAACGACTGTAAGCGGATCATCCCGTTCCTTCTGCCGTTGTCTCTGCTGGCGCTCCTGAGCGGCGTCGTACCGGTCATCTCCGGCGCCGCTCAGACTCTCTCTCGAGAAGGGCTGGCGTCGCTTGAAATGCTGTTCCAGGATCGGGCCATTCTCTACGCGGCCAAGATCTCAACGGTATGGGCGTTCGCAACAACATTCGGAGTACTCCTCCTCGCTTTTCCGATTGCAGTGAGCATCTATGTGCGGCCGCGCCTCTTCCCGGTGGCGATGGTGATTCTCGCAGTACCATGGATCGTGCCTGTTTTCATCTCTGCACCCATTTGGCGGCTATTCTTCCATGGAATCAACGGGGAGTCTCTCTTCAATACGATCACGGGGCTGCGCGTGAACCTGCTGACGCAGCCGGTGGGCAGTTTCCTCACGGTTCTCTTCACCAGTGTACTGAGAAGCACACCTCCGGCGGTGTTCATTCTGTATGCAGTGTTCCGAACGGTCCCGAGAACAATCGTGGAAGCGGCCCGCATCGACGGCGCCACGGAATGGCAGACAACGCGGTTCATTTTCGTTCCGCAGGCCCATGAGATCCTCCTTGTTCTGATCGTTGTTGGACTGGTTGAGGGATTTGGAGAGTTCACGTTGCCGTTTCTCATGACTGCCGGTGGCCCGCCACTTATCGATGGGATCACCGCCGGCTACGTGGTGGGGGCAACGACCACGATTGAGATCTACCTCTACGATCTCTTTCAGTTCTCCGGTAGTTTTGTTCTGCCGGTAGCTTACGCGACGGTCACGCTTCTCGTATTTCTCTGCCTTGCCGCTACGTGGCTCGTGGTCCGCAGGCGGGACTCTGCGTTCCTGTTCTTCATTGCACTGACCAGTGTTGCCGTCCTCGTGTTTGACAGGTCGATCGTAGGATTCATCACGATACTCAGCCTGGGCGCCGCCTTGTTGTTCAAGTCCGCCCGCTATTGGATCATTTCAGCAGCGTCCGGCGCGTACCTTCTCTACACCGCAATCCTCACCATCCGGCTCGGCGTGCTTCAGGGATTCCAGCCGGCGGTGGTGCCGTTGGTCTTTCTGATCGCGCAATGTCGATACGGGATCGCCACATCGAGGCGCGTTGTCCGTGACCGGATCGGATCCAGCCGGGCGGGAGCTCGCAGGGTTGCGAACGCCCTGTGGGCCGTCGGTCGCACATCGGCCTGGCTCATAGCTGCGGTGGCGGCGGGAACCTTCCTCTACCTGCTTCTGTGGGTGAGTTTCTCCGGCGTGAACAGCGTGTTTGTCGATTCCGTCATCCCGCCCTTCTTCGGATTGAGGAACTACGGTGAACTCTTTTCCGATCGCGGTTTTCTCGTCGCGCTCTTCAACACGATGCGTCTGGCCGGCCTCACCGCGGTGGCCACCGTCGGCGTCGCATTCCCGGCGGCCGCTGCGATTGCACTCCTGACCACTTCCGGCCGAAAGGTGTTTCTGGGTCTTCAGTTCCTCCGTCTGTCGGGAGGTATCCATTCCCTCATCCCGTTGTTCACGGTCTTTGTCGTTGTGAGACTGATCGACACGCACGTACCGCTCGTTCTGCTGTACGCCTTCCAGGCTGCGCCGATTGCGTTCATCGTCATCCACTCATTCGTTCGCGAGCTTCCGTCTTCTCTGTTTGACACCGCTCGCATCGCAGGAGCCGGGACCGGCCAGTACTTCCGACGAATTCTCTTTCCGATTTGTGGACCCGCGGTCATCAACGCGGCGTTGATTTCTTTCTTGACTGCCTGGAACGGCTTCCTGATCCCACTCATATTCCTCACCGACCAACGCAAGTTCCCGATTTCCATGTACCTGCACAACACGGTAGGTACTATTGCATCCGGCGCCCCGGCATGGGGACTGTTCGCTGCGGGATCTGTGGTCAATGTCGTTCTCCTCGCTGTTCTGTTTCTCCTGGTCCGACGACCGTTCCAAACCACTGCCGCAGCCCACCTTACATGAGGATGAGCTCTTGGACCTTGGCCTGCTCGCATCGCTGTGCCGGTCAGAACCGGTATCTCTGCTCCCCCGGATCAGCCCTCAGCGTCTTGTAGTCATTGTCCATCCACCGCTTCGTTTCGCTCGCGTACCAGCGGGAAAAACGACGGTCGGACGGACCGCCTGAGGAATTGGAGTGCAGCTCGTTCGTTCCCATGTCGGTAGCAAATCTGAGCGAGGGGGCGAAGGTTGTCGTGCGGCCGGCACTGCGGTAGATCTGACCCTGGTTGATTGTTGCTCGACCTCCCGGGAGTACTATGGGTCCACGGTCAAAGCCCAGGAACCTCGGGAGCTGCCCGCCGAAAATAATGTGGCTCATGGTGACTTTCCGAGTTTCGCCCCATGTGAGGATTGTCCCGTCGAGCGCTTCGGCCATGATCCTTCGGTAGAGATCCTCCCTCGTCTCGCCGGCAAACCAAACCGAATGGTCGGACAGGAGTATCCGGTTGAAGTTGAGGTAGAAGTCGGCATAGATCCCGGTCTGGCGGGCAAGGAAGATCTCCGCGTCCTCCCCGAAACCGTTCTTGCCGAATACCTCCGTCCGCAGCGCGTCATAGAATCGCTCGAACAGATAGGCGCCCTCCGATTCCGGGTTATACCGGCAATCCCAGGCGGCGAGGACCCTGCCGGCCTCGGTGTCG
>DAOWMR010000223.1 GCA_030642995.1 Spirochaetales bacterium | reverse complement strand
GCCTCCGGCGGGATTTCAACATCCTGATTGGTGACGAACTCCCCGAGCCGTTCGAGGTCCCGCATCTGTTCCTCGACGCTCTCGCCGAGCTGATCAATCAGTCGTCGTGCTTCCTCCGGATCCAACTCAACTGACGGAACTCGCCGACGAGATTCGACGCCTTGGTGAGCGTCTCCGGAATGGGGAGTTGGATCCGGAGGAAGCACGACGACTGATTGATCAGCTCGGCGAGAGCGTCGAGGAACAGATGCGGGACCTCGAACGGCTCGGGGAGTTCGTCACCAATCAGGATGTTGAAATCCCGCCGGAGGCTGAGGACACGATCCGTTCAGCACTCAGGTCCGGCATGACAGAAGGCGAAGTACTGGACTTCTTCATGAGTATGCGCTCCACTGGGGATACCCTCCCGGATACGCTCAGAGCGCTCGAAGACGCAATGCCGGACAGACCACCGGACACTCACCTCGGCCTTGACGACGAGCGCGTGCGAGAACTTCTCAATCAGCTCAACCAGCTTCCCAGGAATCAAGTTCCAAGCGATCTGGCGGACGAACTGCAAAGCGCCCAGCGCTCCCTGCAGCAGGCGGGGGTTGAACTGCAGGAACTCACCGAGGGGGAGCAAGGAGATATCGGCGAATCGGACGCATCCGGTTCGGGGGCCCGATCAGAACCGGAAGATCCCGATCAATTGCCCGGCGACGGGCAGGATACCAGCGGAGAGGGCAACTCGGGACAACAGGGCGGTGAGACGCCGGTGGCAGATGCAATGGACGACACATTTGCCAGGATTGAGGAAGCGAACCCTGTTTTCCGCCAGATCGAGGGTGTCGTCGGCGAAGGCACAATTCGCGACGTGATTATCCGGGAACTTCCCTCCGAAGCAATTTCCCGGATGACCGAAATGGAACGTGAGATCGCATTTGAACGGGTCATAGAAGAGGCCGTTGGACGGGAGAACACGCCACCGGAGCTCCAACATCTGGTGAGGAACTATTTCTTGCGTATAACACTGGGGAAAGATCAAGGAGAACAGGATGAGCAGTAGTCAGCAGCATGAGGCTTGGAATCCACAGGTCCAGGAACGTGCGTCGGAAGCCGGCGTGCAAATGCAACGAGTGAAGCAGGAAATAGGTCGATACATCGTCGGCCACACCGAGCTTGTGGAACAGGTCCTCGTCTGTCTGCTCTGCCGCGGGCACGCGCTTCTCGAGGGAGTTCCGGGACTTGGCAAGACCTTTCTCATCAAGACAGTTGCGGAAGTTCTTGAGCTCTCCACCAGCCGCATCCAGTTCACGCCGGATCTGATGCCCGCAGACATCATCGGCACAAACGTGCTCGTCCGGGACCGGGAGGGTCACCAGGCGATCCGTTTTCAGCGTGGGCCCATCTTCTCGCAGGTGGTACTCGCAGACGAAATCAATCGGGCAACGCCCAAAACCCAGTCGGCCCTTCTCGAGGCAATGCAGGAACAGAGCGTGACGGTATCCGGCACCACCTATCAACTGGAACCGCCGTTCATCGTCCTCGCCACCCAGAATCCGATCGAGATGGAAGGAACCTACCCTCTTCCCGAAGCGCAGCTGGACCGCTTCTTCTTCAAGCTCCGGGTTGAGTATCCCAACCATGATGAACTGCTCGCAATCGTAGATCGCACTACCGGCGAAGAGTTGCCACCACTCAACCGGACTCTCGACGCAGGCCAGGTCACCGCATTGCAGGAGTTGATTCGGGCCGTTCCCGCAGCCCATCCTGTGAAGGATTTCGCCGTCAGACTTGTCTATGCAACTCATCCGAAGCGCGACGGCGCGCTGGATGAGGTGAAGCGATTTGTGAGATACGGCTCCAGCCCGCGAGGTGCGCAGAGCCTGATCCTTGCGGCGAAGGTGTATGCACTTCTCGACGGTCGATTCAATGTGAGCTTCGACGATATTCGGAGGGCGGCGCCCCCGTCGCTCCGCCATCGCCTGATCCTGAGCTTCCAGGGCGAGGCGGAAGGAGTAGAGCCTGATACGATCGTCGGGCGGGTTCTGGAAACCGTCCCGGAGACAAAGCCGTAGTGTCCAACATGCTGCTCGACGAGGAATTCCTGCGCAAGCTGGAGCAACTCTCTCTCCTGTCACGCCGAATCAGACGGAGCATCGCGCGTGGGGAAAGTATCTCCATCCGGAAGGGAGCGTCGTTGGAATTCTCCGACTACCGGCTCTATCAGCCCGGCGACGACTTCAGATACCTGGACTGGAACATCTACAATCGACTCGACCGTCTCTTCGTCAAGCTGTTCACTGCAGAGGAGAATCTCACCGTCCACATCCTGATCGACACGAGCAAATCGATGGCGTTCGGTGAGCCGTCGAAGCTCTGGTATGGAGGGCGTCTGGCCGCGGCCCTCGGCTACCTCGCGATAAGCAATCTGGATCGGGTGGGCGTCAGCGCCTTCGCAGACGGCATTGAACACTCCATGCAACCGGTGCGACAGAAATCACACGCTTTTGCACTCTTTGACTACATTGCCGGTCTCAAGCCTTCGGGACGCACCGACTTCAACCGAACGCTGCGTGAGTATTCACTTCGGACACGCCGCCCCGGCCTGGCAATTCTCATCACCGACCTGCTCGACCCCGGCGGCTACGTGGAGGGTTTGCAGGCGTTGATCTACCGACGGTTCGATGTACTGCTCATCCAAATCCTTGATGAGAGCGAGATGGCGCCGAAGTTCAGAGGATCGTTCCGTCTGATTGACGGGGAGACGGAAGAGGAGACCGAACTGACGGTTGAATCGGAGACGGTGTCCGCCTATCAGGACCGACTCGGAGAATACTTCCAGGAGGTTGAGCAATTTTGCCTCAGTCATGATATCGAGTACCTGCGGACGACAACCTCCATTCCGTTTGAAGAGGTCGTGTTCTCCTATCTCAGAAGAGGAGTGTTTGTCCGGTGACCCTGCTCAATCCCTCCGGCCTGTTCCTGCTCCTGTCCATCCCCGTGATCGTACTCCTGCATCTCTTCCGTCAGGAGCGGCGGCGACAGGAGGTATCGTCCCTGTTCCTGTGGAGAGAAGTTTCAGACCAGCAAAGCCGGAGGATCCGCCCCCAGCTCCTGCGGAACGTGAATCTCCTACTCCAGGTGCTCGCGGTCGTGTTTGCAGCTCTTGCCCTCGCGCAACCAAACCTCACGGGTACGGCAGGGGCCGGCGCGCCAAAGATGATCGTTCTCGTTGACACGAGCGCGAGCATGGCGGCGGTCGAAGGCCAGGTTACCCGATTGGAACTTGCAAAGAATCGCGCGAGAGAGGTGGTTGGACGAAGTCGACGCGACACCGAGATCATGATTGCAACCGCCGGGCCTCTTCCGGCCGTTGTGCAGGGCTTCACGACCGACCGGGCGGTGCTGTACGAGGTGATTCGCGCCCTGGAGTCGCAGGATGGCCCCGGGGACCTCAATGCGGCGGCAGAGATGATCCGTAGTCTCGGGAACATGCGGGAGACCGACGTCGTCTTTGTGACCGACGCCGCGTTCGCCGTGAGCGAGTCCACTGTGTTGCCGGGACAGTTCAGAACTGAACGTGTCGGGACGGCCATTCCCAATCGAGCGATCACGGAGTTCCGACTCCGCCGTCGATTTGACGGAAGCGTACTGGAAGCGTACGTGGAGCTCGGCAACTTCGACCAGACGGCAACGACACTGCTGCTGGAACTGAGCGTGGACGGACAAACCATTTCCCGCAGGGAAGTGTCGGTGGGGCCGGACGAGATCCGACCCCTGGCCGTAGATCTCCCCGGGGTGTCGGGCTCAGTGTTCGAGGCGCGACTTGTCGGGAATGAAGACGCTCTTTCTGCGGACGACGCGGCGTTTAGCGTGGCAAGCAGTATCCGACCGCTCCGCGTACAACTCGTGACCAAAGGGAACTACTTCCTGGAATCGATACTGTCGGTGTATCCGGATGTATCGCTTACCATAACTCCGACGCCGGATCAGTCCGCGAGGGTAGACCTGTTTGTGCTTGACGGCGTGGACGCGCCTGCCGGGCTTTCCGGCAGCATTCTCGCCATCGCCACGGCAATGCCCGATGGTCCATTTGAGCCGCTTGGCTTTCAGCCGATCAATCGGACCGTTACGGTGAACCGGGCTCACCCGATCTCCGCCAACCTGAACCTTTCGGATGTCACAATTACGCGAGCGATGACCGGAGTACTCTCCGGCCGATCATTGGTTGTTGCGGCGGTCGGCGAAATTCCACTCATCTACACTCACACCCGAGACGGAGTTCGGCTGGTTGGTTTCACCTTCTCCCTCGCGGACAGTGATCTGGGTTTGCGCAGCAGCTTCCCGATCCTGATGAACAACATCGTCACCTGGCTGGCGCCGTCGCCGCAGGAGACCGGAATAGCATCCGTATCGGCCGGAGCGGTTGTCCCGCTTCTTGTCACGCCGGGAGCGCCGGTCATGATAACCTACCCGTCCGGCAAGACCACCGAGTATGTGCTGAGAGAAAACATGCTCCTGTTCCGGGACACGGTTGAAGCCGGGATCTACACCGTCCAGGGCATGGATTTCTCGGATCTCTTTGCCGTGACCCTCGCAAGTTCAGATGAGTCAAACCTCACTCCGCGCTTCTCTGCCGACGAGAGCAGCGGCGCAACCGAGATCGCCGGCACACGTGATCCGGGCCGGCCAATCTGGCAATGGCTCACCGCCTGCGTGCTCCTCCTGCTCGTCGCCGACTGGATCATCTGGGCGAGGAGAACATAGATGCGTCTCCTGCAACCGTGGGCACTCCTGCTCCTGCTCTCCCTGCCGCTCCTGGTGGTCTCGCTCACCCTTGGGCGAAGCCGCCGCCCCGGCATCCGTCGCGTTCTTCCACTGGTCCTGCGGACAGCAGGAATTATTTGTCTTACCCTCGCCGCTGCGGGTGCGCAGCGGATTGACACGGGCGCGGGCATGGATGTTGTATTCGCCGTTGATGTGTCCGACAGTATCGGGCCACAGGGGCGAAGAGAGGCAGCCCAGTTCGTTGAAGCGGCGCTTGCAGGCGCAAACGCGGGAGATCAGGCGGCAGTGGTTCTGGTCGGCAGAGAGAGCGCCGTTGAACGCGGGCTCCAGGCGGACCTCCGCAGCCTGACCGGGGAGTCGGTGCTGGACACCTCCTCGACGTCGTTGGCGGACGGGGTATTGAGATCGCTCTCGCTCTTCTCGGATCAGAGGGAGCGAAAGATATACCTCCTCTCCGATGGACAGGAAACGACCGGCAATGCTCTGGATGCGACACGCATCGCGCGAGAAGCCGGGGTATTGGTGTCCACCGTTCCGCTCACTGCGCGGGCCGCGGACGGCGAGATCTTCATCCGAAGAATCGATGCGCCAACTGAGGTTCGCGTGGACGAAGTCCATGAACTCCGTGCGATAGTCGCGGCAACCGAGGTCTCGGACGCCACGGTAACCGTCCTTCGCGACAACATCTACTACGGAG
>DAOWMR010000013.1 GCA_030642995.1 Spirochaetales bacterium | reverse complement strand
GTCATGCCGACGCAAACGAGCGACGGACAACGACCGATCGCATTCCCACCGGCGTGCCGAATCCCGACCGCGAGTTCAGGGACTTTGTGTTCTTCCCATACTACCCGCGCAATTGACAGGCGTTCAGGCCGCGTCTCCGGGCCGCAACATGCACCAGTAGTCAATACGGGTGTCCGGTACCGTTCCTGAATCCCTCACCTGAAATCCGAAGTGCTCGTACATCGACACATTCCTGGGGTTTGTCGTCTCCAGGTAGGATGGACATCCCTCACCGTCGATCCGGGCAAGCACGGGACGGAGCAGCGAACCGGCATGGCCGCGGCCCTGCGCATCGGGATCTACCCCAAGGAGCTCCAGAAACCAGTGATTCGTTGGAGCAATGCGACTGTGCCGGCTGTCAAAAAAATCGCCGAGTGCCTTCATTCGGGCGCCGCCCGCGATGCCGAACCTGAGTGCCGAGAGGAACGGGATTGCCTGAAGCGTCTTCCACGTCGACACGGGATACGTTCCCGGAGGATACCAGACCGCCACTCCCTCTATCCCGGGCGAGGTCGTAGATACCTCCCCCACGCGAAGACCAATGGAGAGTGGAAGCTGAAAGAAAAGCCGACCCACCGCCAGGCGTCGAGTTGAATCGGGAAAATAGTTTGCCAGGAGCATGTCGGCATGGAAGGCTCGGCTGAGCATCTCCGCGGCACCGGACACCATTCGACGCTCGAACACTGTGTCACTCATGGTTCCTCCAGAATACCACGACCCATCGCCGGATCATACCCGCACGAAGCCTGTGCGAGGTCTTTCATCTTTCTCTTGCACTCCCTAAAGAACTATTGTACTATGGTATTAGTACATTCTGTTGAGAGGGGGCGTTTATGGGTGACAGCGCGATCAAGGTCGACAATGTGCGGTACTCGTACGGCAAAACGCTGGCGGTGGACGGCATCAGCTTCCAGGTTGGCCGTGGCGAAATCCTGGGATTTCTCGGACCCAATGGTGCCGGCAAGTCGACCACAATCAAGATGTTGACCGGCATGCTGACTCCTCAGGGCGGCAAAGTGGAGTTGTTTGGGCTGGACGTCTCGCACAATCGCAAGGAAGTGCAGGCCCGAATTGGTGTCTGCTTTGAGGAGAAGAACCTCTATCTGAACATGAGCGGTATGGAGAACCTCATCTTCTTCGCCCGGCTCTTCGGAATGAAGGGATACGACCCCCGCGAGGCTCTGAAACGCGTTGGTCTCAGTGAGCGCGGAAACGACCGCGTGAAGCGCTACTCAAAGGGGATGCGCCAGCGACTCATGGTCGCTCGTGCCCTCGTGAATACGCCGGATGTTCTCTTCCTTGATGAACCCACAAATGGACTGGATCCGGTATCCTCCCGCGCCATTCGGGCGATCATTCAGAAAGAATCCGAACGAGGAGCGGCGGTGTTCCTCACGACCCACGACATGAACGAGGCAGACCAGCTCTCCGACCGTGTCGCGTTCATCAACGAAGGATTGATTGTTGCTATGGACACGCCGGAGAACCTCAAACTACAGCATGGAACCCGGTCGGTACGGGTTCGCATGCGAGAGAATGGTGACGTGTCTGAGCGCGTAGTCCCTCTGGACACAGCTGATACCGGTGAACTGCTGAAGGCCGCCGTCGGAAGCCCCGGTTTGATGACAATCCACACCGAAGAAGCAACGCTCGAGGACATATTCGTCAAGCTCACCGGCAGGGGGCTGACATGATGCAGACCACGAGTACCGGGCGGGCGACCCGTTTGGGCGCGATCACCGCAATCCTTCGGAAAGACCTTGTCCTCCACTCACGAGATCTCATCTTTATCTTTCTGACGATTCTCTCCGTCACGACATTCGTCACGCTCTACTGGGTGTTACCGAGAGATGTCGATGAGACCATCTCCATGGGTGTCAGTGGGAACGACATTCGGCCTGCACTGACACAGTTCGCGAGCACCGACGAGGAAGGGCTGAGTATCGAGTGGTTCGACGATACGGATTCTCTGCGAGCGGCGATTGAGACGCGCGATCTCGAAGTCGGAGTTGAATTTCCGGACGGCTTCATGACCGATGTCATGGCCGGTCGCAAGACAACCGTCACTATTTTCGTGCGTCCGAATCTCCCGGAAGAGATCACCGGCGCGATGCAGAGCATGGTCCGGGAAATTGCATATGCCATCGCCGGATACCAATTACCGGTGACCGAGCCTGACGGCGACATCGTGGTTCTCGGCGAGGATCGGGCCGGAGACCAGATACCGTTTCGGGATCGACTTCGACCACTCTACGCATTCATGGTCCTGATGCTGGAAGCAATCGCACTCGGCGCCCTGATCTCATCGGAAGTTCAGGAACGGACCGTGACAGCAATTCTCTCAACACCGGCCCGTATCGGAGATATCCTTCTCGCGAAAGGCGCACTGGGCACATTCATCGCATTCAGCGAAACCGCAATCATTCTGCTTTTGATCCAGGCCTACGGCCCAAAGCCGCTTATTGTTCTCGTCGCCGTTTTCCTCGGCGCCATAATGGTCACCGCGGTCGCGATGATCGCCGGATCGGCTGGGCGGGAACTGATAAGCACGATGCTCCTGGGTATGCTGTTCCTGATCCCGCTGGCCATTCCCGCCTTCTCGATCATGTTCCCCGGGGCTCCGGCACGGTGGGTACAATTCCTGCCGTCCTACGGGATTGTTCAGGTTGTGTATGGCGCAACTGTCGAGGGGGTCGGATGGAGAGAATCCGCACAGCAACTGCTGATACTGGCCGGCTGGTGCGTGGTATTCGGGATTGCGGGAGCTTTCGTACTGAAGCGAAGGGTGGAGACACTATGAGCGTACGCAAGACATGGCAGATATTCGCGCGAGATGTTGCGATGGGACCGCGGACGATGATGGTTCTCTGGCTCATCGTCTTCCCATTGCTCATCACGTTTGTCGTGCGACTCGTGTTCGGGGACCTCATTGACCCATCGCCGCGTGTGGGCGTGGTTGATTTCGGCAGTTCGAGTATCCCGGCGGCACTTGAAGCCGATGACGGGATAGACCTCACCATCGTCAACCGAGTTGCCGAACTCCAGGAAATGGTTGAGACCAACGAGTTGGATGCCGGGCTCGTACTTGATGCCGGGTTCGACGCAGCCGTTCAGAGAGGAGACCTGCCGAACCTCAGGTTCTTCGTAGGCGGAGAGAGTCTGGCTTCCAATCGAATAGTCCTCGCAGTGACCACAATCGATCTCATCCGGGGACTCGCGGGCGAACCGGCGCCGGTTGAGGTCGTAACCGAGGTGATTGGTGACGGGAGCAGCGTGCCGTTCCAACAACGACTCGTTCCGATGCTCGTGCTGTTATCGGTCGCACTCGCAGGAATCTTCCTGCCCGCCGCAAGTCTCATCCAGGACAAAACCACGCATACGATCGATGCGGTCCTGATCACGCCGGCACAAGTCGGGGATTACTTCGTCGCCAAGGGCATGGTGGGCTTCCTGCTTGCCTTCGGTGTGGGCGTCATAACCCTGCTCATCAACGGAGGGTTTACCGCGTACGTCGGGGGAAATTTGCTCGTTGTCGGAGTCGGCGCTCTGATGTCGGTACAGATCGGACTTATTCTGGGCGCGGCAATCAAAGACATCCAGACAATGTTCACCGTCTGGAAAGGTGGGGGGATTATCCTCTTTGCGCCCGCAGTGCTCTTCCTCTTCCCGACCGTCCCGCAATGGATCGCCAAGATTTTCCCGACCTACTACTTCCTGGGGCCGCTCTATGAGATGACGGTCAACGCAGTTTCCGTAGCCGATGTGGCGCTGGACCTTGCGATTGGCGTGGCAATCAGTATTGCCCTGGCGGGGCTTGCCGGGATCGTCGCAAGGCGGATGGAGAAGCGACTGGCCGCGGCATAGGCGGCAAGAGCCGCGGCAGCCTCACGTTGGGGCGTGAGTTGACCACGAACGCGCGGAGACGCTTGTACTCCTCGTACGACTCGGTGTACTGCTCAGGTCGATTGGGGGCCGGTTCGAAGGTCGGCTCAATCCGGATCATCCGATCGACAGCCTCGGTGGCGCTCCCGAACGTTCCTCCTCCGATTCCAGCGAGGATGGCGGACCCGAGCGCGCTGGCTTCAGTCACCTCCGGCCGCACACACGGCCGGCCGAGGATATCAGCACAAAGCTGAACAGTGGCGTCCGACTTGCTTCCGCCGCCGGTTGGTCTGAGCTCACGAATGGATATCCCGACATCGTCCAATGCATCAACCGAAAGTTTCAGCGAAAACACGTTCCCTTCAACGATCCCTTTCAGGATCTCACCCCGTGTGGTGTCCATGGTCATGCCGAGGAACGCCGCGTTGGGCTGATCTATGAAATCCGGGGGGCCCATCGACGCGAAGTGCGGGATCACCCGAACGTTGCTCGGGTATTCCGGCAGTTCGGAGAAGAGTTGCTCGTAGATGTCACGGTCCTCGCCTGAAGCCCGCGCATGTTCGGCCGAGGCGAAGGTATCGCGGTACCACTTCACCACCGAACCGCCGCTGTTATATATCAAGGTCAGGTACAGCCCCGGCAATGCGGAGTGCTCGGTATTCAGGCCCCGGGATATCATCGCGTCGGCCGGTTTTCGCTCCGAAAAAACCGGTGCTATACAGTGGAAAGTTCCCATCCCGTACATCGCCGTTCCCTCAAACATTGAGCCGGATCCGAGGGACGCGGAGGATTGGTCGTGAGCCCCAACCACTATCGGTATACCCGGAGCCACGCCAATCTCCTCGGCTGCGAGCCGACTCACGGTTCCAATGGGGGTCCCTGCGCGCGCCGGGCGGGGAAGCTTCCCGGGATCCAGACCGGATACAGTGATCATTCGATCAGACCAGCCCTCGCTGTCCACATCGAAGAGGAGCGTGCGGTTCGCCAACGCATATTCGGCCACGGGATCGCCACCGAGCATGAACGAGACAAAACTGTTCCAGGGAAGAAATGAATCGACCTTGTCGTACAGCTCCGGTTGATTCCGGCGCATCCACATGAGTTTCACGATGCTGAACTGGTTGCTCAGCGTGTTGCCGGTGATCCGGTAGAGTTCCTCAGCACTGACGGCAGATGCAAGTTCGGGGAGAAACTCAGCACCCCGGGCGTCCATGTTCATGATAGATGGCCCGAGTATCTGTCGATCCCGAGACACCGGAACCAGATTCTCTCCCATTGAGTCAACGGCTATTGCGCTAACCGGATCACGCCCGCCACCCGCGGCGTCAGCCTTAGCTACCGATAGAGAGATTGCCTTTCTGATGAGTGGCCAAATGAACTCAGCGTCGAGTTCCGCGTGACCAGGACTCGGGCGGGAAATATCGTATTCAACATAGCCACTGCCGAGAACTACCCCGGCGTCGCTGAACACAACCGCCTTTGCGCCGGTTGTGCCGACATCTATCCCGAGGAGGCTCACTCCGGGAGAAGCCCGCGAAAGTGTTCTCGACTGCCTCTGATTCCCAGGTAGTCGTTCAACACGTACCGCGTCCTCTCGTACAGAGCGTCCTGCGCCTTGCCGACACTCCCGGTCTCTCTCAACGCATTGGTGTAGGCCTGTCGGATCTCGGTACCGATGTTCATCTTGGCCACGCCCTGCTTGAATGCCGGGAGCAGGTACTCCTTCAGAACGCCTGAACCGCCGTGCAACACAAGCGGAACCCCGGTTGCCTCAACCAGCAGGGCGAGATGATCCAGGTCCAACCGGGCATCCGGCTTCTTCATGTCTCGAAAGGCCTCTGAGATCGCACCGTGCACACTTCCAAACGCCACCGAGAGCCAATCACACCCGCTCTCGCGTACAAATCGACCTGCCTCTTTCGGTACGGTGAATCCGCGCTTCTCGCGGAATACCTCCTCATACGGTGGCGGTGGACCGTCCTCGTGTCCAAATACTGCCCCTAGTTCCGCTTCAACGGGAACTCCGGACGCGTGCGCCAGCTCAACAATCTCCGCTGTCACCCGGATATTCTCGTCCAGAGACAGGCGTGAACCGTCTATCATCACCGAGTCATACCCAAGATCGATTGCTTCGGAGATGATTGATCGATAGTCAACCTGGAGATTGTCCTCGTCGATCACCGGAACGTGGTCCAGGTGAAGACGCACATACGAACGGGTTTCAGTATCGGTCACAGCCTCGTCGTACGCCCGCTTCACGTCGACAATGCCGCCGGCCTCGAACTTCTCCCACTCAACACGGGAAACCGCAATGAATGCCATTGATTGTTCATCAACACAGGCTTGTACCACGGCCGGCATCATCGGCAGGTGGGGAATGTTCAGCGACGGGACGAGTATGCCGTTCCTATAGGCCTCATCAAGGATTACCTTTGACAGGTTCACAGTTGCTCCTATGGCGATGGGATCGTGATCCGCTCGCCGCCCCGCATTGCAGATTCGTGGGCGCAGATGCCGGCCATCGTCCAGTTGGCCGCCGTCTCCGCATCCACTGCAGATTCCCGACCCTCGAGGATAGCGCTCACGAATTCATGCATCAGGTGTGGATGAGAGCCCCCGTGCCCTGCTCCCTGAATGAAGGATGTGTGTTCATGTTCCTCGTCGTAGACGCCATGAAGCGTGTATTTCGCGATTTCATCGGGCAGGCGGTGGCCGTAATCAGGTACTTCCACCCGTTCGGCATCCTCGAAGCCCGAGTATACGACCGGTTTCTCTCCGGCGAGTTGCTCCCATTCGAATGAGCGGTCCGAACCATAGACATCAAAGCTCTCCCGGTACTGGCGAATCGCATTGAAGAGCGATCTCGTCGCCTCACACGCAAGGTCTGAATCCTTGAGTCTGAAGAGCGCTGTTTCAATGGAGAACGGCGAGTTGTACTTGGGGATGTATTTCTCCTGGATCCTGCCGGACCCGAAGCACACCACCGATTCAGCGCGACGCCCGGCCAATGCCAGGAGCGGGCCGATCGCGTGCGTTCCGTAGTGCATCGGCGGAAACCCATACCAGTAATCCGGCCAACCCGGAAGATCCATATTCTGCTGATGAGATCCCCTCAGGAACTGCACCCGACCGAGTTTCCCGCTATCCACGAGTTCTTTTGCATAGAGAAACTCACGGGTATACACGGCGGTCTCCATCATCATGTAGACCTTGCCGGACTTCCTTCGCGCCTCCACAATATCAATACACTCCTGCGTCGTGGTCCCCATCGGTACGGTTGCCGCCGCGTGTTTCCCCGCATTGAGCGCTTTCACACTCATCCAGGCATGAGCCTGGATGGGCGTCACGATGTGGATGGCGTCAACTTCATCCATCTCCAGGAGTTCTTCGAACTCGGTCACCCGATGCTCCACACCGAACTGATCTCCAACCTTGTTCAGATTCTCCTCATTGCGCTGACAAATCGCGTAGCACTCCGCATTCGGGTGCTTCTGGTACAGCGGCACAAACTCAGCCCCAAAACCGAGGCCTACGACTGCAACTCTTACCTTCTCCGGCATCAGATCCATCCTTTCGTCGGGAGGCTCACAAAGCGGCCGGCCCGAATACTACAACTCAATCTCGACCTTCATGGGCTCATCAACACGATTGCGGAGGTCCACGATCGCCTGACCGGTCTCCTCAAGTGGTCGGACATGGGTCACGAGCGACTCCAACTCCACAAGACCCTCTTGAACCAGTCGGATCGTCTGCGGCCACACCATCGGCGCGAGCCAGGCCGAGCGAATCTGCTTGTCCATCGTGTGAAAACTCAAAGCGGGGATCTTGAACACCGCCCCCTCGTCGGGCAGACCGAACTGGACAATGATTCCCGTCTCGCCGGCAACCTCGACACCCTGCTCCAAGGCTTCCGTAGGGCCGGCCGGCACAATCACACGATCGGCAAGACGACCACTGGTCAGATCACTCAGCGCTTCCTTCACATCCTTCGCGTAGTACGGCGATTTCTCATCCTTGGTATTGAACAGGTAGTCTGCCCCGTACTCCTTCCCCTTCTCCAGACGATAATCTCGGGTTCCAACAAGGGCCACTTTGCCCGCCCCGTAGGCACGGGCAATCTGCACCATCATCATGCCGATTGCACCGGGGCCGATTACGGTGACGAACTGACCGGGCTCAATGTCCAGCTTGTTCATTCCGTTCACGGCACACGCAAGCGGCTCAATCATTGCGCCCGCCTGAAAGCTGATGTTGTCCGGAAGTTTGAACAGCCCGGTGTAGTTGGAGACGCAATACTCGGCGAACCCGCCATCCTTGGTGACACCCGGCACGCTCAGGTTCTGACAGATATGCGTGTTCCCAGCGGCACAGTTCGGGCAGGCATTGCAGTGTTGCACCGGATTCACAACGACCCGGTCGCCTTCCTTGAAAAGCCCTTTTGCCGCAGGGATCTGCCCGACTTTGGCGACGATTCCGGTGAACTCATGACCGAGGACCATCGGGCCCTTTCCGGAATCCGTCCCGAGGGGACTCATTCCGAAGTAGTAGGAGATGTCCGATCCGCAGATTCCAACATCCTTCACCTTCACCAGGACCTCATTCGCTCCGATCTCCGGAACGGCGATTTCCTCAAGCGACATCTTCTCCTTTTCGTAGAAGACCTGTGCTTTCATTGTCTCTGCCATGAATTCCTCCTATCGACCACGCTGTGCGATGACCGGCGCAATACCGTCATTGATCCCGGGCCCGAAGAACTTGAAAAGGACAAGTTCATCTCTACCGGTGTTTCTAATCTGAACTGGCTCCGTGGCTCGACCGTACGTGACGAGCAGCTCGTCCTCGTCGAACTCACCGGCCTTGATCGACTTACCGTCGAATTCCCCCTCGCCTTTCCAAACAAGGACGTTGTAGATTCCGCGGTCCACGCTATTGAACACGCCTCCGGGTGGAATCACGAGCTTCTTGCCGCTGAACTTCGCGGTGTTGTAGTAGATCCAGTGTTCGGCGCCGCCCGGCTGCTCTGTTTCTGCGACCGGCCTCGGTGTCAGATGGTGATTCTCGTAGAAGTAGTGGTCACCGGAACTTTCCCAGTCAATCTGGCCGAGAATGACCCGCTCCTGGAGTCTCTCACGATCCGCCTTGCGAACGTCCTTGTAAAGCAGCTCTTTTGAGATTATCTTCCCGGCGTTCAGGGCTTGCATCATGGCAAAGACGTCGGAGTCTTCCTGGAGTTCAAGGGTCAGAGCGGTTCCGGGAGCGTGTGGAATGCCGCTTGGCAGGAAAAATCCCTCTCCGGTCACATTCACGTAGGCGAACGAATGACGGAGAATCAGGTCACTATCCCAATCCTCTAGGTACGGGAGGAGAATCTCGTAGCGTCTCTCCTCGGCAATGTACGGGTGGACTCCAAAAAAGGTCTCCGGATGCCCGCCGAGGGAGACATCGTCTAGATAATAGTAAGCCTCGTCCTTGGAGTTTCGCCCGACCAGCTTCGCGTCTTTCTCCAACTGGTGGAGATGATAAGGGATCCGCGCTCCAAAATCGTAGATCTTCACCAGGCGGCCAAGATTTGTGTGTGTGGAGGCATAGTCGGCGCCCATCATCAGGGCCGGCTGTGCGTCAACCGCGTCCTTCAGTGTGATCCGAGAACCGTCGCCGGTCTGAATGTGGCTCAACCCCTCGTCCTCGGGGCCTACCGCGTTGTCCGCCTGCGTGACCGACCCGATCCAGCGTTCGCAAATGAACCCGCGCTCACCGACATCGTATTCTTCTTCCCGAAGTCCCAGCCGCCTGCCGGGCGGGAGAAAATCGCGGGCTACCCACGCCGGCTCAAGCCGGAGAACGCCGTTCTCTCTGGCCAGGAGATCCTCAACAAGCGCTTTCGTATTCATGTCCTCTCCAATCAACTATCCTGTTTGTTATTCAATCCGAAGTTCGGTGTCCACGTCGAAGAAATGGGCGTGGTCAATATCGAAGTAGCCGCAGATTTTCTGCCCCACAGTCGTCCCGTGGGTAGGCGGCACGGTAGCCTGCACCACGAGTTTGCCAAATCTCAGGTTGAGAATATCTTCCGCTCCCATACTCTGTTTGAAGTAGATCTCCGCCTCAAAACAGTTATGCTCCCGCCGCTCGTCGTGTACCGAGATGTCCTCCGGTCGCATGCCTATGATGAACTCGGGCTTGTCATACTTCCGGAGCATCTCGCGCTGCGCATCCGTGATTTCAAACACCATCTCTTCGCCCGGACTGGCAAGCACGTCGTTCTTCCAGTGCACTTTGAGGAGGTTCATCCGCGGACTGCCGACAAATCGGGCCACAAATGTACTGGTAGGCCGATGATAGATCTCGTCCGGCGAACCAATCTGCAACAGCACACCCTCATTGAGCACACCGATCCGATCGGCCATGGTCATGGCCTCTGTCTGATCGTGAGTGACGTAGAAAAACGTCTGACCGAGTTGCTTCTGCAGTCTGGACAACTCGCTCCGCATCTCCTCCCGAAGCTTCGCATCCAGATTGGACAGAGGTTCATCCATCAGGAAGGCCTTGGGTGTGCGCACGATTGCGCGACCAATCCCGACCCGTTGCATCTCCCCGCCACTCAGATTGACCGTCTCTCGCTCCAGGAGATGCTCGATATGAAGGGTCTTCGCCACCTCCGCAACTTTCTTGTCAATCTGGTCCTGCGGGGTATTCCGGATCGGCGATTTCAGCGGGAACTCCAGGTTCTGCCGAACATTGAGATTCGGATACAGGGTGTAGAACTGGAATACGAACGCCACGTCCCGCGTGGCAGGAACCCAGTCCGAGACATCCTCGTCGTCAAGAAATATCTGCCCGGAATCCATTTTCTCCAGACCGGACACAATTCTGAGAGTCGTCGTCTTCCCGGCGCCGGTTGGCCCGAGCAGGACGAAGAACTCGCCGTCGTGGATCTCGAGATTGAGGTCTTTGAGAGCCTCAATATCGCCAAAAGTCTTCGTCACCGACACAATCTTCAAATTCGCCATAGTGCTGCTCTCAATTCATGATGGATTGGCCGGATTCTGAATCGAAAAACCGGACTCGGCCCATGTCAAAGGACATCCGAACGTTCTGCCCTATTTCCATGTCCACATATGCGGAAGTGCGGGCCCGGACGATCTCCTCGCCATAACTCAGGTCCACGATATGGTACGACCCCATTTTCTCCGTCACGTACACTTCGGCGGCCAGCGAGTGTTCCTGCTCGGCGGTGTGAACGGTCGTATCCTCCGGTCGTACTCCGAGCACCAGGCTGTGATCTCGCTCAACCTTCTCCTTGAGGAGTTGCTGCAGGGTCCCGGGCAATTCAAGAAGCTCGTTGTTCCCCCGCATCCTGAGACCAAGCTGTCCGTTCTCACCCGTTTCGGGTTTGCAGGCGAGCAGGTTCATGCCCGGGCTGCCGATAAATCGAGCTACAAACAGATTCACCGGGTTCGCGTAGACCTCATGGGGCTCACCAATCTGCTGCAGCACGCCCGCATTCATGACGGCGATCCTGTCACCCATGGACATCGCCTCTTCCTGATCGTGTGTCACATAGACGCTTGTGGCGTTGATGTCGACGTGAAGCGCTTTGAGCTCGGTCCGCATCTCTTCGCGGAACGCAGCGTCCAACGTTCCTATCGGCTCGTCCAGCAGGAATACCTTGGGGTGTCTGACAAGGGCTCTCCCAAGAGCCACGCGCTGCATGTCACCTCCCGACAGGTGCTTCGGCTTTCGATCAAGGATGTGCTCAATCCTGAGCATCTTCACGACCCGGTCTACCTCCTTGTCCATCTCCTCCTTCGGCACATGCTGAGCTTTCAGCGGGAAGGCGATGTTCTTGTAGGCAGTCAGGTGAGGGTACAACGCGTAGAGTTGGAATACGAACGCAATGTCTCGCTGCGACGCCCGCCGATCGGTGACGTCTACTCCGTCAAGTATGATACTCCCGCTTGTCGGAATCTCAAGACCGGATATGCACCTGAGGGTGGTGGTCTTCCCGCAACCGGACGGACCGAGGAGAACCAGGAACTCGCCGTCGTGAATTGTCAAGTCAAGTTCTTTCACGGCGGTAAAATCGCCGAACTTCTTGACCATGTTCTGCACTATTACTTCAGCCAATTATTGCTCTCCATTTGATACGTTTTCTGGTCGGTCGCGTGCAGTTCGCCGAAGGCGACACTGCGGCTGACTGACCCTGGGGCAGTCAGCATGTCAGCTAAACAAGCCCGTGAGAAACTCCAGCCCTTTGTGAGCCAGTGTATCTGCGTCCTTCTCCGTCGGCCGCCAAATGGAAGCAGCCTTCGCGATTACCTTGACATCCGGGGTGAATGATTCAATGACGACCCAACGGTCGTAATTGATGTCGGACAGGGCCTTGGCTATGGCATCCCACGGCACCTGTCCCGTCCCGGGGGTTCCACGGTCGTTTTCGCTGGCGTGCACGTGAAATAGATGCTTGCCTGCACGTCGAATGGCGTCCGCCGAGTTCTTTTCCTCGTGGCTCATGTGGAAGGTGTCCAGATGAAGCCCCAGGCGATCGCTCCCGACATCCGCGACCATGCGCAATGCGTCATCCGTGATGTTGATGAAATCGGTCTCAAATCGATTGAGAGGCTCGATGGCGAGCGATACGCCGGTCGTCGCGGCGTGGTCACAGGCTTCCTTCATTCCGTCAACAACGAGAGCCCACTGCGACTTCCGGTCTTCTTCGGTCTCGAGGTTCGCGCGACCGACTACCGAGTACAGTGGTCCGACTACCAGCTCTGCTTTCAGCTCAGAGGCAACATCAATGCAGTCCTTCGTGTATTCAATCCCGCCACGGATAGAATCCGCATCCGGCCCGCGCATGTCACGTCCCGGCCCGTACAAACCGCAGATTGAGCAACATACCAGTCCGTTCTCCTCCAACGAGGCGAGCATCTTGCCGGTATCAAAGTCGCCCTTTGCACCGAGGGCAATCTCAACACCGTCGTAACCCATAGCCTTGAGGCCGGGGAACAGGTTCGTGTGTTCGTCACCGAATTCACCCGTATAGATGAGCGTGTTCATTCCAAATTTCATGTCGTAACTCCCTTCTACCTGAGATGAATCGCGAAAATATACCCGAGTGTGCTCGGGAACAGAATGCTGAAGCCGTGGCTGTAGAGCCAGAACGAGACCGGCTGAATCAGCGCTACAATTCCAAAAAGCATGAGGAACATGAAAATTGGCTCCAGGACGCTCCTCTTGAAGAACTTCAGTCTCCACGCCAATACGAAGAGAATTGCCAGTGCTCCAACGATGAAATAGAAGTCCATGTTCCCCCCTCTACTTCCGGACCGCGCCGAACGAGATACCACGCACCAGATGATTCCGCAGCAGTATGGTGAGAACCATGGGCGGAATCAGGAACAGGGTCGTACCTGCCGCCGCCGCGCCCCAATCGAATCCAAGAACGCCCATCTGGTACGGCAGCCAGGCCGGAACGGTTTGCGCCGTGTTCCTGGTGAGCATGAACGCAAAGGCATACTCATTCCACGCGAATATGAAGACAAAGACGGCCGTCGCCGCGATGCCGGTAACCGACTGCGGCAGCACGATCTTGCGGAAGGCCTGAAAACGGGAATAACCATCAACCAGGGCGGCATCCTCGTACTCCCGCGGGATCTCATCGATGAAGCCCTTGAGAACCCACACCGCGAACGAGACGTTGAAGGCCACATAGAGAAGTATCAAGCCAAGGTGGCTGTCGTTCAGGCCAACATTTCTGAACATGAGAAAGACCGGTATCCCGACGATGACCGGAGGCAACATCCGGGTACTCAGGATAAAGAACATCCAGTCGTCCTTTCCCTTCACCGGAAACCGACTGAATCCGTAGGCAGCCGTAGTTCCGAGCAAAATGGTGATCATGGTGCTGAGCACGCAGATGATCAGGCTGTTCAGATACCTTCTCGGCAGATCCCCCGTCCGTACGATCCGCTCATTCGTCTCCTTGTACACGATTCGCTCTATCGTGCTCATATCCTTGAGCTCTTGCTCGGTCGGTGCCTGACCCGGCGGATACACCGCGCGCGCGGTAAAGATCCGAATAAAGGCAGCCACCGATGGCTGGTAGATCAACTTGGGTGGATACTCGCGGATGTCGGCCCAAGGCCGAAATGAAGTATTCACGATGTAGAACAGCGGGATCATGTAGATGATCGTGAAAATGATGAGTACGACGGCAACAATTGCCTTGCGTGCCCCTTTGTTCTCCCGGACTTGCGCCATCTCTCCAAACTCCTCTAGTGTTTCGCCTTGTTCAGATATTTGATGAGCACCGATGTGATCGCAATGATCACGATCAGCATGATGTATCCGAGAGCGCTTCCGTAACTCGTTCGCCAGGTCATGAAGGTCTGACTGTAGACTTCCATGGACAGGAGCGGAGGCGCGCCGGATCCCCGACCGACCAAGCCCATCGGCAGGTCAAATATCTTGAAAGCATCCATCACCCGGAAAATCAGGGCAATGAGCAGCAGCGGATAGGTCATCGGGAGGGTGATTCTCGAGAACTTGAACCACCAGGATGCTCGGTCGACTTCGGCTGCTTCATAAAGGTACTGCGGCACTGCGGACAACCCCGCCATAGACAGCAGCATCACGAACGGCGTCCACATCCATATATCGACAATGACAATTGCGTAGAGATTCCTCGCCGGGTCTTGCGCCCAGTCGATCCTCCCCAATCCCAACATGAAGTTGAACATCCCCCAGTTGGGGTCCATGAACAGCTTCCACATGAGCCCGACGATAACCGGTGACATGGTCATGGGCAGCACCAACAGAACGTAGATGATGCCTCGCCCCGCAAACTTTGTCTGCAGGAGCAGCGCCAGGCCGAAACCGAGAATCATCTCCCCACCTACGGACATGAGCACGTACTTGCCGGTGGTGATGAACTTGAGCCAGATGTCAGGATTCGTGAAGAGCGCCACGTAGTTCTTCGTGCCTTCCCACTCCGGGTTCACGCCCCATTCCGTCTGCAAACGCGCGGAATAGTCGGTGAAACTGAGAACGAGAGACCAGAGAAGTGGAAAGATGTTGATGACGATCAGCAGAATGATTGTGGGAAACACAAAGAGACGCACAAGGTTCACATCCCTCATTGGATTGAAATTGACCTGATTGCCTCGGGCATCCACAAGGAGCGGCCCCTTTTTCTTTTGCATGAACTACTTTTCTCTCTACTCGAAGACAGTAAATCGCGGTTGACCGGGAGCCCCGGTCAACCATTGAGAAATCACGGCGCGAGCCCTGTCGACCCCCGCCGTGAAACCAAGGAACATTTCCGGCGCCGAGCGTTATCTTGCCTCGGCACCAGGTGGCTCCTTCCTACTGGATGTAACCAGCTTCCTTGAAAATGCCTGTCCAAACGTCCAGAACCTTGTTCAGAGCTTCCTCTGCAGTTCCTTCGCCGCGAACAATATATGCGCCGACGATCTTTGCATAGGATTCGAACAGCTGACCGTACTCAGGCAGCGCCCAGAAATCGCGGAAGATTTCCATTGATTCCTTGAAGGCCGGATTATACGGAGTCGCATTAAGGAAGGTGTCCGATGCCAAGGTATCAATGTGAGTTGTATAACCACCGAGAGCCGCCCATTCTTCCTGAACCTCAGGCCGGATGAACCAGTCCATCCACTGCATTGCAGCATCCTGCTTCTTGGAGTAGCTAACGACTGATGCGCCCTGCCCGCCAAGTGCGGTGTAGTGTTGCATGGTGCCGTCAACACCCATCTGCGGCGGGGTAACAAAGAAACCGGTGTCGGCCGCGTACGGATTAGTCGCCTGGTTCGCGAGCGCCGGCAGAAACCCGAAGAAGTTACAGGTCATCGGGACGATGCCTGCGGTGAACGCATCGTTTGCCTTCACAAAAAATGCGTCGCCAAATCCCGGCGGCGTGTACTGGAACAATTCCTTGTAGTACTCAAGACCGCGAATTGAACCTTCGCCGTTCAGAATGCCCTCGAGTTGGAACGTTGTGTAGTCACCCAGCGCTCCGCCGAAGCTCCACTGAGACTGCTCGCCGAACATGACGAGAGAGTCGTAGCCGTTGTCTCCGTAGATTGAGATACCGTAGAAGGAATTGTCCGGATCATCGAAGAATTCCGCGATGTCCAGCATTGCTTCCCAATCCCGCGGAACATCCAGCTTGTAACCGTACTGGGCCTCGAAGGCCGCCATGTTGTCGGGATCCTCGAAGAGGTCCGTGCGATAGGCCCAGCCAAGCGCGTCGCCTTCGGCCGGCACGGCATAGTAGCGACCAGAACCCTTCGGCCACTCGGCGTAGGATGTCATGGACGCCGCCGTGAAGTCCTTGTCCACATTGTTTGCCTTCACCCAGTCGGTGAGTTCAACGTAGTGTCCGCCTTCGGCCATAGTGCCAATGTCCTGGCTGTCGCCCACGATGATATCCCACGCATCACTATGCGCTATCATCTCAACATTGTACTTCTGCACGAAGGTTTCCCACGGCGTCTGCTCCACGATCACGTCAATCCCGCTCTCCTCGGTGAATTTTGCGGAGAGTTGCTGCAGGTAATCCGCCGGCGCCCACTGTGCCCAGTGCAGTGTGATCAAATCGACATCCGCGCCCTTCTCGTCGCCTCCCGCGGCGAACACAAGACCCGATGCCAGCAGCGTGAGAATCAAAACCAATACTGTAGCTTTCCTCATCTGCCCACTCCTTTTCGTGGTGTTTTTTTTCTTGCCGAGACAACGACGCTGAACCGGCACAACGACCGCTCCAACACCGCTCTATTCTCCGACCTCAGCAAGTAATCCCCAATTTCGAACCCCATCACCGAATTTTCCTCGTCGACTCCCGCTCAACAAGCCAGGCTCGCAGCACCTCGTGCTCGGTCGGCCCCTTGAGACCGCCCATCCGCTTCAAAAGAATCCGGACACCGATGTCAATCATCTTGTCGATAGGTTGATGAATCGTCGTCAGACCCGGGGTTACCATGGCTGCTGCGTCGATATCGTCAAAGCCGACAAGCGACACATCGTCGGGAATGGAAAGTCCAAGGCGATGCAGCAGCCGCACTATTCTAATCGCCTTGAAATCATTGGAAGCAAAGATGGCCGTGGGAGCGTTTCCGTTTCGAATGAGTTCCATAAGCGAAGGACACTCACCCCGGTGCCACTGTCCTTCGCCCTGGGAGATGATCAGAGAGGGATCAACCTCAATTCCGCGTGCCTTGAGACCTTCCGAATACCCGACCCGACGCTCACGCTCGGCGCTCGTGAAGTCACTGGTTACGAATGCAATCTTTCGGTGTCCCAGAGAGACCAGGTAGTCAACCACAAGTTGACCGCCATAGACATTGTCCAGCGTGACTGTGTCTATCTTTGCGATTTCCGGGTCAGTATCCACCAGTACACAGGGGATCTCCATCTCTTCGACCGCCCGAACAATGTTGGCAGTTTCCTCTTGAGGACCAATACAAAGCACGCCGTCAACGCTCCGATACCCCATGGAGTTCAGACAGGCCTGCTCACGCTCCGGATCATTGTCGACATTACAGATGACTGCGCTGTACCCGAATTCCTCCAGCAGGCGGTCACCGTGCCAGCACGCATTTGCGTAGTACGGATTACGAATGTCCTGCATGACAATGCCGACGGTCATCGTTCGCCGCAGCGAGAGACTCCGGGCAATTTCATTCGGCTTGTAATCAAGACGGTCCATCGCCTCAATCACGGCTTTTCGGGTCTTCTCGGCAACGGGCCCGCTGTTATTCAGCACGCGCGATATCGTGCTCTTGGAGACGTGCGTGAGTTCGGCTATGTCGTTGATGGTCACCTTCACGTACCGTCACCTTCACGCCGGGGTGTTCTGGAACCGGTTCCCGTGCCGGACCGCAATAAGCACAGACAACCACAAAAACCACCGGAAACGCGCTCCTGCGGCCACCTACTCCAACCTGAAAGACCGTTTTCCCCTGCTTCGGTCATCACACGAGCCCCGGAATGGAACCGGTTCCTCTGATCAT